>DASUNK010000060.1:0-21020 GCA_036277195.1 Longimicrobiaceae bacterium
GCAGCGGCGTTCGCCGCCTCGCCCTCCGCCTGGCGCAGCCGCACCTCGCGCCCCAGCCGCCGGCGCAGCGCCCCGGCCACCTCCTCCGCCAGCTCCCCCTGCAGGGCCAGCACCTGGTCCAGCGGGCGCACCAGCACCCGGCTCTCCAGGTGCGCCAGGGTGGCGGCGTCCACCAGCTGCACGGTGAGCCGCACGCTGTCGCCGGTGCGCTGCACGCTCCCCTCCACGATGCTCCCCACCCGCAGCCGCGCGGCCACGCTGTCCAGCGGCACCGTGCCGCTGCGGTAGGGCTTCACCCCGTTGCGGGAGATGACCTCCAGCGCCTCCACCTGGCTGAGCTCGTGGATCAGCGACTCGGTGAGGCCGCCGGCCAGGTATTCCAGCTCGCCGCCCGCGCTGTAGTCGTCCAGGTAGAGCACGGCGATGCGGTGGGGATCCAGCGGAGCGGGTCCCTCGCGCCGACCGCGCAGGACCGCGGCGCTCGCGGCCACGATCGCCAGGAGCAGCAGCGCCGCGGCCGGCGCGAGCCACCGCCGCCGGACCCGCGGGACCGCGGCCGGCGGCGCGAGCTCCGCGGCACCCGGCTCCACCTCCCCCGCCCGGGGGGGTTCCCACGCCGGCCGCGGCGGCAGGGGAACGGTCCCGGCGCGGAGGCGGTCCACCAGCGCCGCCAGCCCGGGGTCCAGCCCCACTCCCAGCTCCGCGTGCATGAAGGTGGCGTGGGCCTCCGCGTGGCGCAGCGCGGCGGCGGCGTCGCCCGCGCCGCCCAGCGCGGAGACCAGGCGCAGCGCCACGCGCGAGCTGTACGGGTCGTGCGCCGCCAGACGCCGCCACCAAGCGGCGGCGCGGCGCGGGTCCCCCGCCGCCTCGGCCTCCTCCGCCAGCGCCTCCACCGCCTCCGCGCAGGCGCGCGCCAGGCGGTCGCGCTCGCCCTCCACCCAGCGCTCGAACTCCGGCGCGTCGTCCACGTAGAAGCCGTCCAGGAACGGCCCCCGGTACATCTCCACCGCGTCCTCCCGCCGCCCCTCCGCCAGCGCGCGCTCGAACGCCTCCAGGTCGCTGGCCACCCGCGCCGGGTCCAATGCCACCTCGCTCCCCTGGGCGACGAATATCCCCTCACCCAGCTCCCGCCGCAGCACGTACAGCGACTCGGAGAGATTGTGGCGCGCCGCGTCCGCCGCCAGCTCGGGCCAGAGCAGCCCCAGCAGCCGCTCGCGCCCCACCGGGCGCCCCCGCGCCGCCGCCAGCACCGCCAGCAGCGCGATGCGGCGGCGGTACGCGGCCCGGCCGCTGACCGGCTGCCCGTCCTTCCGCAGCAGGGGAGCGCCCAGAAGCTCCAGGGTTACGGCGGGAACGTCAGTATCTATCACCGTGGCGCAAAGCGTTGGGGCAGAGACGGATGGATAGCCCGCGCCGCGGGCTCGGGCGGGCGATCGCGCGCGCCGGCCACGGGCTTTGATGCGCGCGCGGAAAGGACGTTGAAGCCGCCGCGCCAGGTTGCTCCCGCGCTCCGGACATCGCCGGGCGCGACCCGTACCCACCGTACCGCGGGAGGAACCGATGCCCAACTACACCGAGATGGCGTTCGGCGAGCTGACGCTGGCGTTCACCACCAGCATGGAGTTCCGCTGGAACACCGAGAAGACCGATTCCGACCATCCGGCGTCCTTCTACCATCCCATCCCGCCGGCGGGGTTCTACGCGCTGGGGAGCGTGGGGATACCGTACAAGTCGGACGACGGGAACGACGGCAACGCCGCGGCGCTGTGCGTCAGGGCCGCGGTCGGCTCCGGGGAGCCGCTGGCGTACCCCACCGGCTTCACGCGCATCTGGCAGAACAAGGGGATGGACAGCGAGTACCAGTGCGCGTGCTGGCGGCCCACCGCACCCAGCGGCTACGTGGCGCTGGGGCACGTGATGGGGAGCGACCACGACACCGTGCCCTCCACGAAGTCCATGGTGTGCGTGCGCAAGGACCTGGTGCACCAGGCCGACGCCGGCGAGTTCATCTACAACACCGCGGGATCCCACGCGAACAACAAGTTCAGCGCCTGGCAGGTGGCCTGTCCCGAGTACGAGGGAGACGACACCGGGCTGATCGCCGCCTTCACCTTCGTGGGCGCGGCGTCCAGGGACGCGCCGACCTCGGATTCGGCGCTGTGGGTGCTGAACCTGCCCTTCCCCTCCGTGACGTACGCCTCGCCGGCGCTGCCCACCCTCACCGGCTACACCGATCCCTCGCCGGACGGCTCCACCACGGCGGTGGTGGACCGCAAGGTCTACGTCCCCTTCACGGCCGTCAAGGACACGGAGGACATCGACAACACGGGGGAGAAGCCCACCGTCGGCTGGCAGGTGGCCAACACCCCCTTCTACACCGTGTGCCGCCTGGCCAACTACACCGAAGTCATCTTCTACTACAACGACAAGTCCATCGAGGAGACCTCGGGCGAGTACACCACCACCACCGGCGTCACCACGGAGGTCAGCGACTCGTACAGTGCCACGGTGGGCATCGAGGTGGGCGTGGAGACGGGAGTGAGCGTCGGCCTGGAGACCAAGGTCTCGGCGAAGCTCAGCCTGGCGCTCGGGTTCTCGAAGACCGTGGGGGTCAGCGAGTTCGAGGAGGTGAGCGTGACCTACACGCTCACCATTCCGGCGACGACGGCCGCCGTGCTGTACGTGACGACCTACACCCTGCAGCCCTACCGCGACGACGGCACGCCGGTGGGCGAGGGCAAGGTGAAGTCGTTCAACACGAACTCCTTCTACTCCACGCAGTACCCTCCCGCCACGTCCAGCTCGGCCGTGACCGCCCAGGCGGTGGCCAGCGAGCCGGCGGCCGAGAGCGAGGCCGTGGCCGTCTGAGGCTGCCTGCGACCGTGGGCGCCCTCGACGTCCGTCGGGGGCGCCCCTGTCGTCACCTGTCCCCGCTGGTGTCCGCTTGTGGGACGCCGGTTCCCACCTCCGAACAGCGCGGACAACCCTCCCCGAATCCCACCCCGTTGCGGCGCAACCACTTGCGCGCGTCCGCCGCGGGGCACGCCCCTCGCCCATGTGCGGGACGGCTCGCTGCTCATCCCCCCGGCGCTCCGGCTCCAGCATGGACACGCTGCTCAAGGACCTCCGCTACGCCGTGCGCACGCTGCTGCGCACCCCCGGCTTCGCCGCCGCGGCGGTGCTCACGCTGGCCCTCACCCGGCTGATGGCCGGCCTGCTCTACGGGGTGAGCCCGCCGGACCCGGCCGTGTTCGTCTCCGTGGCCTCGCTGCTGACGATGGTGGCGCTGGTGGCCAGCTACCTCCCCGCCCGGCACGCGGCGCGGGTAGCCCCGGTGGTGGCGCTGCGGGCGGAGTGAAAACAGTGCGAAGTGCGAAGTGCGAAGTGCGCGGTGCTTGGCGAGGCAGGGAGCCTGGAGATACGGGACTTCGCACTTCGCACGTCGCACTTCGCACCCTTGAAGGCTTGAACTCGCAGACTGCGATGGAATCGCTGCTCCAGGACTTCCGCCACGCCCTCCGCGGGCTCCGCCGCGCGCCCGGCTTCACCGCCTCGGCGGTGGCCACGCTGGCGCTGGGGATCGGCGCCGGCACCGCCATCTTCAGCGTGCTCAACGCCGTGCTCCTGCGGCCGCTCCCCTACGAGCGTCCGGAGCAGCTGGTGCGGCTGTGGGACACGCGCCCCGAGGGCGCCCGCGAGAACGTGAACCCGCGCAACGTGGCGGACTGGCGGCAGCGCAGCCGCACGCTGGAGATCGCCGCCTACAGCACCAGCCCGGTGACGGTGGCCGGCCGCGGCGAGCCGGAGCGGGTGACGGCCGGCCGGGTGACCGCCAACTACTTCGCCCTGCTCGGCGCGCGGCCGGCGCTGGGGAGCGGCTTCACCGCCGCGGACGACACGCCCGGCGGTGAGCCGGTGGTGGTGCTGGGGCACGCGCTCTGGACCCGCCGCTTCGGGGCCGACCCCGCGGTGGTGGGGCGGGCGGTGCGCATCGACGGCGAGCCGCACCGGGTGGCGGGGGTGATGCCGGCGCGGTTCGATCCGCCTCCCTACGCCTCGCAGCCCGGGGCGGAGCTCTGGCTCCCGCTGCGCATCTCCCCGCAGATGGGGCGCGGCGGGCACTGGCTGAACGCGGTGGGACGGCTGCGCGCCGGGGCGGACGTGGACGCCGCCGGGGGCGAGATGGCCCGCCTGGCCGCCGAGATCGACCGCGAGAACCCCGGCGCCAACCCCGGCTGGGGCGTGCGGGTGGAGCCGCTGCACCGCTCGGTGGTGGGCGATACGCGGCCCGCGCTCCTGGTGCTCCTGGCCGCCACCCTGCTGGTGCTGCTGATCGCCTGCGCCAACGTGGCGTCGCTGCTGCTGGCGCGCGGCACCGGGCGCGCCAAGGAGACGGCCATCCGCGCGGCGCTCGGCGCCGGGCGCGGGCGGCTGGTGCGCTCCGTCCTGGCCGAGGCGGTGCTGCTGGCGCTGCTCGGCGGCGCCGCCGGGGTGCTGGCGGCCGCCTGGGCGGTGCAGTGGCTGGTGGCGCTGGCCCCCGCCGGGCTGCCGCGGGCGGGGGAGATCGGGATCGACGCGCGGGTGCTGGCCTTCGCCGCGGGCGTCTCGCTCCTCACCGCGCTCCTCTTCGGCGCCGCGCCGGCGCTGCGCGCGGCCCGGACGGACCTGCAGTCGCTCCTCAAGGGCGCGGCACAGGCCCGGCGGCGGCGCGGCCTCCCCAACCCGGTGGTGGTGGGGCAGGTGGCGCTCGCGGTGGTGCTCGCCGTCTCGGCCGGGCTCCTCGCCCGCAGCCTGGGCGCGCTCATGGCTGTGGACCCCGGCTTCCGCCCCGAGCGGGTGCTCACCACCGACGTCGCCCTCCCCGAGGCGGAATACGACGCGGCGCGGGGGACGCGGCTGGTGGAGGCGCTGGTGGCCCGCATGCGCGCGGCGCCGGGGGTGAGCGCTGTGGGGACGGTGAATATCGTCCCGCTCGGCGGCGGCTACTCCTGCGACGGCATCGAGCTCCCCGAGCGCCCGGGGCAGGACGCCGGCTGCGCCGAGACGCGGGTGGTGACCCCCGGCTACTTCGCGGCCATGGGGATGCCGCTGCGGCGCGGCCGCGCCCTGGCCGAGGCGGACCGCGCCGAGGCACCGCTCGTAGTGGTGGTCAACGAGACGCTGGCACGGCGCCTCTGGCCCGGCGCGGACGCGGTGGGCCGGCGCATCGCCTACAACGGCGAGGCGCGCGAGGTGGTGGGCGTCGTCCGCGACGTGCGCCACTTCGGGCTGGCCGCCGCCGCCGCGGGCGAGATGTACCTCCCCCACGCCCAGCTCCCCACGCCCTGGTCGTTCACCCTGGCCGTCCGCACCACGGGCGACCCCGCCGCGCTGGCCGCGCCGCTGCGCGAGGCGCTGCGGTCGCTCGACCCCGGCCTGGCGCCGGGCGCCATGCTCACCATGGAGGAGCGGGTGGCCGCCTCGGTGGCCGCGCCGCGCTTCCGCGCGCTGCTGCTGGGGCTCTTCGCCGGGGCGGCGCTGCTGCTGACGCTGGTGGGGATCTACGGCGTGGTGGCGTTCGCGGTGGGGCGCCGCACCCGCGAGCTCGGCATCCGGGTGGCGCTGGGCGCGCGCCCGGGCGCCGTGCTGCGCCTGGTGCTGGGCGACGGGCTGCGGATGGCGCTGGCGGGAGTGGGGATCGGGCTGGTGCTGGCGCTGGGGGCCACGCGCGCCCTGCGCTCGCTCCTCTTCGGGGTCGAGCCGGCGGACCCGCTGACCTTCGCGGCCGTGCCGGTGCTGCTGGCCGGCGCGGCGCTGCTGGCGAGCTGGCTCCCCGCGCGCCGCGCCGCCCGCGTGGACCCGATGTCGGCACTCAAGGGGGATTGAAGTGCAAGAGTGCGAGAGTGCGAAAGTGCGAAACGGCACTCAGGACTTAGGACTCAGGACTCAGGACTTGTGATGGATACGCTCCTGCAGGACCTCCGCTACGCCCTGCGCCTGCTGGTGAAGAGCCCCGGCTTCGCGCTGGTGGCCGTGGCCTCGCTGGCGCTCGGCATCGGCGCCAACGCCGCCATGTTCAGCGTGGTCGACCGCACCCTGCTGCGCCCGCTCCCCTACCCGGAGCCCGAGCGCCTCGTCCTCCCCGCGCTCGCCTCCACCGGCGGGCGGCAGGGCGCCGGCATCGACACCATCACCTGGTCCTTCCCCAAGTACCAGGCCCTGCGCGCCGCCTCGGGCCACCTCTTCCAGGACGTGGCCGCCTTCGGCCAGTCCGGGACGACGCTCACCGGCACCGCCAACCCCGAGACGCTGCGGATGGAGGTGGTCTCCGCCCCCTACTTCCGCATCCTGGGCGTGGACGCGCAGCTCGGCCGCACCTTCACCGCCGCCGAGGACTCCGTCCCGCTCGCCCACCCCGTCGCCCTGGTCTCGCACGAGCTGTGGGTGCGCCGCTTCAACGCGGACCCGGCACTGGTGGGGAGGACGATCTCGCTCGACCGCACGCTCTTCACCGTGGTCGGCGTCCTCCCCCGCGGCTTCCGCGGGCTCACCGGGCGCAGCGAACTGTGGATCCCCATGGCGATGGCCCCCGCGCTGGAGTGGCCCGAGGTGCTGGAGGAGAAGTGGGCGCACTGGCACGAGGCCGTCGCCCGCCTGCGCCCGGGCGTGACGCTGGAGGCGGCGCGCGCGGGGATGGACGCCGTGGGGAAGCGGGTGCACGAGGCCGTCCCGCCGCCGGGAGGGATCGGCGCCGGGGACGAGCGGGACGCCGCCGTCGTCGTCCCCCTGCGCGACGCCCGGGGCGACCCGCTGCTGCGCCGCGCCATGCTGGTGCTGCTGGGGGCGGTGGGATTCGTGCTGCTGATCGCCTGCGCCAACGTGGCCAACCTGCTGCTGGCGCGCTCCGCCGCCCGCCGCCGCGAGGTGGCCGTGCGGCTGGCGATCGGCGCCGGGCGCGGGCGGCTGGTGCGGCAGCTCCTCACCGAGAGCGTGCTGCTGGCCCTCCTCGGCGCCGCGGGTGGCCTGCTGGTGGCGGTGTGGGCCACGGACGTGCTCTCCGCCCTGGGCCCCGAGCGGGTGGGGGAGTGGGGGATCCGCGCCGTCGAGGTGCTGGACCTGCGCGCCGTGGGCGTTGACGGGCGGGTGCTCCTCTTCACCCTGGCGGTGGCGGTGCTGGCCGGGCTCCTCTTCGGGCTGGCGCCGGCGCTGCGGGCCACCCGCCCGGAGCTGACGCGCGACCTCAAGGAGGGCGCGGGGCACAGCGAGCGGGCCGGCGCCTCGCTGCGGGCGCTGGGCGGGCGCGGGCTCCTGGTCTCGGCCGAGGTGGCGCTGGCGGTGGTGCTCCTGGCCGGCGCCGGGCTCATGCTGCGCAGCTTCGCGGCCCTGCGCGCCATGGACCCCGGCTTCCGCGCCGAACGTCTGCTCACGGTCGCGGTCGCCCCCCTGCAGGGGAAGTACCCGGACCGCGCGGCCGCCATCGCCCTGCACGCGCGGCTGCTGGACCGGCTGGGCGCGCTCCCGGGGGTGCAGGGGGTGACGGTGGACAAGTGCACGCCGCTCTCCCGCGGCTGCAACGAGACCATCGTGCTCGGCGCGGGGAGCCGCCCGCTGCAGCCGGAGACGGCGCCCATGGTCACCTTCCACTTCGCGGGGCCGGACCACTTCCGCATCCTGGGGATCCGGCTGCTGGCCGGGCGCGGCTTCACCGCCGCGGACCGCGAGGGCGCGCCGCGCGTGGCCGTGATCAGCCGCGCGCTGGCGCGGGAGCTGTGGCCGGGGGAGAACCCCGTCGGCCAGAAGCTCACCTCCGGGATGGGCGGGCTGGAGGACGGCGAGATCGTGGGCGTGGTGGACGACGTCCAGTACAACGGCCCGGCCGACGCGCCGCAGCCCGCCGTCTACGTGGCGGACCTGCAGCACACCTACGCCTCGGCCGTCTTCCTGGTGCGCACCGCCGGCGACCCGCGCGCCCTGGCCGGCGCCGTCCGCCGCGAGCTGCTGGCGGAGGACCCCGACCTCCCGGCCACCGTCCGCACCATGCGCGAGATCGTCTCCGACGCCACCTCGCGCGAGCGCTACGGCACCTCGCTCCTCTCCGTGTTCGCGGGGCTGGCGCTGGTGCTGGCGGCGCTCGGCATCCACGGCGTGGTGGCGTACTCGGTAGCGCGCCGCACCCGCGAGCTGGGGGTGCGGCAGGCGCTGGGCGCCACGCCGGGGCAGCTGGTGCGGCTGGTGGTGGGGCAGGGGGCCGCGCTGGCGGCGGTGGGGCTGGCGGCCGGGGTGGTCGCCGCGCTGGCGCTCACCCGCGTGCTGGCGGGGCTCCTCTTCGGGGTGAAGCCCAACGACCCGCTGACGCTGCTGGCCATCTCGCTCTTCCTGGGCGGCGCCGCGCTGCTGGCGGCATGGCTCCCGGCGCGCCGCGCGGCCCGCGTGGACCCGATGGTGGCGCTGCGGTCGGAGTGAACGGAAGTCCTAAGTCCTAAGTCCTAAGTCCTGAGTCCTGAGACGGAACGATGGAGAGATCGATCCAGGATGTGCGCTACGCCGTCCGCATGCTGCTGCGGACGCCGGGCTTCACCCTCGTGGCCCTGCTCACGCTGGGGCTCGGCATCGGCGCCACCGCCGCCATCTTCAGCGCCCTGCACGCGGTGGTGCTGCGACCCTTCCCCTTCCCCCACCCCGAGCGGGTGATGGTGGTGGCGCGCACCTGGCGCGGCGACGATCTCGGCAACATGTCCGCCGCCAACTTCGCGGACGTGCGCGCCCGCACCACCGTCTTCGACGCCGTCACCGCCGTCCAGTACTCCAGCTTCAACCTCGCCGACGAGGGGACGCCCGAGCGCGTGGTGGGCGCCCGCGTCTCCGACGGCTTCTTCCGCGTCTTCGGCATCGCGCCGGCGCTGGGGCGCACCTTCACCCCCGAGGAGGACCGCCCCGGCCGCGCCGGCGTGGTGGTGCTCAGCCACAAGCTCTGGGAGCGCCGCTTCGGCGCCGACCCCGCCGTGGTGGGGAGCACGTTCCGCCTCAACGGCGAGGCCTTCACCGTGGTGGGGGTGATGCCGGGGGAGATGGACTACGTGGAGAACAACGAGGAGCTGTGGGTGCCCATCGCCTTCACCGCCGAGCGGCTGGCTACCCGCGACGAGCACTTCCTCGAGGTCTACGGCCGGCTGAAGCCGGGGGCCACTCCGGAGCGCGCCGGGGCCGAGCTGGACGCGCTGGGCCGGCGGCTGGCCGAGCAGTACCCGCAGGAGAACGCGGAGAGCGGCATCGGCCTGGCCTCGCTCACGGGCCAGGTGATCGGCGACTACCGCCAGCGGCTGCTGGTGCTGCTGGGGGCGGTGGCCTTCGTGCTCCTCATCGCCTGCGCCAACGTGGCCAATCTGATGCTGGCACGGGGCACCGCGCGGGGGAAGGAGATCGCCATCCGCGCCGCGCTGGGCGCCGAGCGGGGGCGCATCGTCCGGCAGCTGCTCACCGAGAGCGTGGTGCTGGGCGTGGGCGGCGCGGTGGTGGGGCTCACCCTGGCGTTCTGGGGGCTGCAGGGGCTGCTGGCCGCCTCCCCGCCGGGGGTGCCCCGGCTGGAGCAGGCGCGGCTCGACGCGCCGGTGCTGGCCTTCACCCTGGCCGTCTCCATCGGCTGCAGCCTCCTCTTCGGCGCGGTGCCGGCGCTGCGCGCCGCGCGCACGGACCTGCAGTCCACCCTCAAGGAGGGCGGACGCGGCGCCTCGGCCGGGCGCGACCGGGTGCGCGCCGTCCTGGTGGCGGGCGAGGTGGCGCTGGCGCTGGCGCTGCTGGTGGGCTCGGGGCTGCTCATCCGCAGCGCCGTCCGCATGCAGAACGTCGACACCGGCTACGACGCCGCCGGCGTGCTCACCGGCCGTGTCTCCCTCCCCGCCGACCAGTACCGCGACCCGCTCCGCGCCGAGGCCGCCTTCGCCCGGCTGGTGCGCGAGCTGGAGGCCACCCCGGGCGTGGCCTCGGCCGCGGTGGTGTCGCAGGCGCCGCTCACCCCCGGCGGCGGCTCCAACGGGGTGATCCCCGAGGGGCGCGCGCTCGACATCACCAGCGCCATCGACGCGCCGCTGCGCATCGTCACCCCCGGCTACTTCCAGACGATGCGCATCCCGCTGCGCGCGGGGCGGGGCTTCACCGCCGAGGACCGCGCCGGCGCGCCCAAGGTGATGGTGATCAGCGAGCGGCTGGCGCAGCAGGCCTTCCCGGGCGAGGACCCGATCGGGAAGCGCATCGTCTGCTGCGAGGGGACGCCGGAGGAGCCGGGGTGGAAGACGGTGGTGGGGGTGGCGGCGGACGTGCGCTCCGGCGGGCCCGCCAACGACGTGCGGCCGGACTTCTACCTCCCCGTCTCCCAGGTCCCGCCCGAGGCGTGGGACTGGATCCAGCGCACCATGGCGGTGGTGGCGCGCGCCCGCTCCGGCGACGCCGCCGCGCTGGCCGGGCCGATGCGCGCGGCCGTGCGCGCCGTGGATCCCGAGCTTCCGCTCTTCGACCTCTTCACCATGGAGCAGCGGATGGGGCGCTCGCTGGCGCGGGCGCGCTTCAACACGGTGCTGCTGAGCCTGCTGGGGGCGGTGGGGATGCTGCTGGCGGCGGTGGGGATCTACGGCGTCACCGCCTACTTCGTGAGCCTGCGCACGCGGGAGATCGGGATCCGGGTGGCGCTGGGGGCGCGGCCGCGCAGCGTGCTCTCGCTGGTGCTGCGCCGGGGGATGGCGCTCACCGCCGCGGGGGTGGCGGCCGGCACGCTCGCCTCGCTGGGGCTGACGCGCTTCCTCGCGGGGCAGCTCTTCGGGGTGAGCCCCACCGACCCCGCCACCTTCGGCGCGGTGATCGTCTTCCTGGCGGGGGTGGCGCTGCTGGCGAGCTGGATTCCCGCGCGCCGGGCGGCGCGCGTCGACCCGATGGCCGCGCTGCGGCAGGAGTGAACGGCAGTGCGAAGTGCGAGGTGCGAAGTGCGAAGTGCTTTGCACTCAGGACTCAGGACTCAGGACTCAGGACTCAGGACTTAGGACTCAGGACTTAGGACTCAGGACTTAGGACTTAGGACTTAGGACTTCTCAGGAGATCCCATGGACTCCCTGCTGCACGACCTGCGCTACGCGCTCCGCTCCTTCGCCCGCACCCCCGGCTTCGCGCTGGTGGCGGTGGCCTCGCTGGCGCTGGGGATCGGCGCCAACACCGCCATCTTCGCCACCATCGAGGCGGCGCTCCTCCGCCCCCTCCCCGTCCCCGCACCGGGGGGGCTCGCGCTCGTCTCGCTCGACCGCGGCGGCGACGTCACGCCCAACTTCTCCTACGAGTCGTACCGGCGCATCGCCGCGGACCCGGCGCTCGCCGGGGCGCTCACCTTCTCCCCCCAGCCGCTGGACCTGGCGGGCGAGGGCGGCACCGAGCGGCTGAGCGCCGAGCTGGTGTCCGACAACTACTTCCGCCTGCTGGGGGTGGCGCCCGGCCGCGGCCGCGCCTTCACCGCCGCGGGGACGGGCGCGCCCGCGCTGGAGGCGGTGCTGGGCCACGACCTCTGGCGCACCCGCTTCGCCGCCGACCCCGCGGTGGTGGGGAAGCCGGTGCGCCTCAACGGGCAGGTGTTCACCGTGGTGGGCGTGGCGCCCGAGGGCTTCCGCGGCCTCGTCCGCGGCGCCGACCCCGCGCTCTGGGTGCCCGTCACCGCCCAGCCGCTGCTGACCCCCGGCTCCGACTACGTCAACGACCCCGGCATCAGCTGGCTCTTCGTGGCGGGGCGCCTGGCCCCGGGCGTGACCCACGCGCAGGCGGCCGAGCGGCTGAACGCCGCCATGCGCGCCCGCGACGCCGCCGGCGAAGTCCCCGCCGACTGGCGGATGCTGGCCGAGCCGGGATCGCACGGCTTCGGCTACCTCCTCTCGGGGACGGAGCGCCCCCTCTGGCTCCTGCTGGGGGCGGTGGGCTTCGTACTCCTCATCGCCTGCGCCAACGTGGCCAACCTGCTGCTGGCGCGCACCGCCGCGCGCCGGCGCGAGCTGGCCGTGCGCGCCTCGCTCGGCGCCGGGCGGGGGCGGCTGGCCCGGCAGCTCCTCACCGAGACGGTGCTGCTGGCGCTGGCCGGCGGTGCCGTGGGGGTGCTGATGGCTTTCTGGACCACCAACGTCCTGGCCGGCTTCCGCCCGCCGGCGGGCGAGTCGGTGCGGCTCGACACCGGCCCCTCCCTCCCCGTGCTGGCCTTCTGCCTGGGGCTGGCGCTGCTGACCGGGACGGTGCTCGGCGCCGTGGCCGCGCTGCGCGCCGGGCGCGGCGACCTGGTGCCCGCGCTCAAGGCCCAGCCCGGGAGCGACGGCGGCGGGCGCATCGGGGTGCGCGGGGTGCTGGTGGCGACGCAGGTGGCGCTGGCGGTGGTGCTGCTGGTGGGCGCCGGCCTCTTCCTGCGCTCCCTGCGCAACCTGCAGGCGGTGGACCCCGGCTTCGGCGCGCGCAACGTCCTCCTGGCCTCGGTGGACCTGGAGAGCGCCGGCTACGACGCCGAGCGCGGCCGGGCCTTCTACGACCGCCTGCTGGAGGCGGTGCGCGGGCTCCCGGGGGTGGAGGGCGCCACGCTGGCCCGCACGGTGACGCCGCAGCCGGGCGGCTCGCGCTACGACGGGATGGAGGTCGAGGGCTACGTCCCGGCCGAGGGCGAGGTGGTGGGGTTCGACGTGAACGTGGTGGGCGCGGGCTACTTCGAGACGCTGGACGTGCCGCTGCTGCGCGGGCGCGGCTTCACCGCCGCGGACCGCGAGGGGGCGCCGCGGGTGATGGTGGTCAACGAGACCATGGCCCGCCGCTACTGGCCGGGCGCCGACCCGCTGGGCCGCTACGTCCGCCTGGGGACGGAATCCACCGCCCCGCGCCTGCAGGTGGTGGGGGTGGCGCGCGACGGCAAGTACCGCGGGCTGCGCGAGGAGCCCACCACCAACGCCTACTTCCCGCTGGCGCAGGCCTTCCGCCCGTCGATGACGCTGCTGGTGCGCGCCCGCGGCGAGCCCGCGGCGCTGGCGGGCGCGGTGCGCGCCGAGGTGCGCGTGCTGGACCCCTCGCTCGCCGTCTTCGACGTGCGTACGCTGCGCGAGCACTTGGGGCAGGCCATGTCGCAGGAGCGGATGGCCGCCACCCTCGTCACCGGCTTCGGCTCACTGGCGCTGCTGCTGGCGGCGGTGGGCGTCTTCGGGGTGCTGGCGTACTGGGTGGCGCAGCGCAGCCGCGAGATCGGCATCCGCATGGCGCTGGGGGCCTCGCGGCGGGGGGTGCTGCGGCTGGTGCTGGGTCGGGGGATGGCGTTCGTGGCCGCGGGGCTGGCGGCGGGGATCGCTGCGGCCTTCGCGCTCACCCGGCTGGCCGGGTCGCTCCTCTACGGCGTGAGCCCCACCGACCCGGCCACCTTCGCGGCGGTGGCGGCGGTGCTCGGCGGTGTGGCGCTGCTGGCCGGGTGGCTCCCGGCCGCCCGCGCCGCGCGCGTCGACCCGATGGTCGCCCTCCGGCAGGAGTGAACTGCAGTGCGAAGTGCGAAGTGCGAAGTGCTTGGACTTAGGACTCAGGACTTAGGACTTAGGACTCAGGACTTAGGACTCAGGACTTAGGACTTCCCGAATGGATTCCTTCCTCCAGGACCTGCGCTACGCCGTCCGCGCGCTGCTGCGCACGCCGGGCTTCACCCTGGTGGCGGTGCTCACGCTGGCGCTGGGGATCGGCGCCAACACCGCCATCTTCAGCGCCGTCAACGGGGTGCTCCTCCGCGACCTCCCCTACCGCGAGCCGGACCGGGTGGTGCGCTTCCTGGGCACCCGCGCGGACGGCGGCGGGCGCGGCACCCTGTCGCTCCCCGACGTGATGGACCTGCGCGCCCGCGCCGCCGCCTTCGAGGAGGTGGCGCTCTACGACGAGTGGACGCCCACCTTCACCGGGCGCGACGAGCCGCTGCGCCTGTACGCCGCCTCGGTCAGCAGCCCCTTCTTCCGGGTGCTGGGCGTGCGCCCCGCCGCGGGCCGCTTCTTCCGCCCCGACGAAGACCGTCCCGGCCACGAGCCCGCGGTGGTGCTCGCCCACGGCTTCTGGCGCGCGCACCTGGGCGCGGACCCCGCCGCCGTGGGCGGCACGGTGGAGCTGAACGGCACCGCGTACCGGGTGGTGGGGGTGGCGCCCGCCGGCTTCGAGGACCCCGGCCTCTCCGACGACGGCGAGGCGAGCCCCGTGCTCTGGCGGGTGACGCCGGCCTACTTCAACCCGCTCGACTCCTCGCGCAACGGGCGCGCCTTCACCGCCGTGGGGCGGCTGCGGCCGGGCGTGCCCCTGGCCCGCGCGCGGGCCGAGGTGGCGGCGGTGGCGCGGGCGCTGGAACAGGAGCACCCCGACGACAACGCCGGGCACGGCGTGCGGCTGGTGACGCTCAAGGAGGAGATCGTGGCGCCGGTGCGCCCCGCGCTCCTGGTGCTGCTGGCCGCCGCCGGGCTGGTGCTGCTCATCGCCTGCGCCAACGTGGCCAACCTGCTGCTGGCGCGCGCCGCCGGCCGCCGCCGCGAGATCGCGGTGCGCGCGGCGCTGGGCGCCACCCGCGGCCGAGTGGTGCGCCAGCTCCTCACCGAGAGCCTGGTGCTCGCGCTGGTGGGCGGCGTGCTGGGCGTGGGGCTGGCGTACTGGGCCGAGGCGCCGCTGGTGGCGCTGGGCGGCGCCGAGCTGGCCCGGAGCGGGCAGATCGGCGTCGACGGGCGGGTGCTGGCCTTCGCGGCCGCGGCCGCGCTCCTCACCGGCGTGCTCTTCGGGCTGGTGCCGGCGGCGCGCGCCTCCGCCGGCGACCTGCACGCCGCCCTCAAGGACGGCGGCCGCGGCGCCTCCGCGCGCGGCCGGCTGCGCAGCGCCCTGGTGGCGGCCGAGGTCGCCCTCTCCGTGCTGCTGCTGGTGTGCGCGGGGCTGCTGGTGCGCTCCCTCTGGCAGCTCCAGCGCGTCGACCCCGGGCTGCGTCCCGCGGGAGTGCTCACCCTCTCCCTCATCCCCCCCGTCGCCGTCTACGACAGCGACGCGAAGATCGCCGCCTTCTACGACCGGCTGCTCGCCCGCGTGGCGGCGCTCCCCGGCGTGCGCGCGGCGGGGACGGTGGACATCCTCCCCATGAGCGGCGGCTTCAACGGCCGCGGCTTCCAGGTGGAGGGGCGCCCCGCGGACCCCGGCGGCGACGGACCCTCGGCCGAGACGCGCGCCGTGACCCCCGGCTTCTTCGCCGCGCTGGGGATCGGCGTGGTGCGCGGGCGGGCCCTGGCCGAGGCGGACGGCGCCGGCTCGCCCGCCGCGGCGGTGGTCGACCGGGCGATGGCGCGCGCCACCTGGCCGGGCGAGGACGCCGTGGGGAAGCGCTTCGTCCTGGGCCCCGTCACCTGGGAGGTGGTGGGCGTGGTGGGCGACACGCGGCAGTTCTCGCTCGACGCGCCGCCCGAGCCCACCATCTACCTCCCCCGGCGGCGGGCGCAGGAGTGGTCCGGCACCGACGCCGTGCTGGTGGTGCGCGCTGCCGGCGACCCGCTGGCGCTGGCGCCCGCGGTCCGGGCGGCGGTGCGCGAGGTGGACCCCCGGGTGCCGGTGAGCGACGTCCGCAGCATGGAGCAGGTGGTGGCGGGGACGGTGGCGCAGCCGCGCTTCCGGACGCTGCTGCTGGGGCTCTTCGCCGCGCTGGCGCTGGCGCTGGGGGCGGTGGGGATCTACGGCGTGCTCTCGTACGCCGTGGCCGGCCGCACCGCCGAGCTGGGGATCCGCATGGCGCTGGGGGCGGGGCGCGGCCAGGTGGTGGCGATGGTGGTGCGGCAGGGGATGGCGCCCGTGGCGCTGGGCGCGGCCGTGGGGCTGGCGGGCGCCGTGTTGGCGGGCCGCGCGGTGGCCGGGATGCTGTACGGCGTGCGGGCCACCGACCCGGCCACCTACGCGGCGGTGGTGGCGGCGCTGGCCGGCGTGGCGCTGCTGGCCACCTGGCTCCCCGCCCGCCGTGCCGCGCGCGTGGACCCGATGATCGCGCTCAGGCAGGAGTGAAAAGAAGTCCTGAGTCCTGAGTCCTAAGTCCTGAGTAGTGCTTAGGACTCAGGACTTAGGACTTAGGACTGAGATCCATCCACTTCTCGTACCCTTCCCGGCCATGTCTGCCTTACTCCAGGACATCCGCCACGCCGCCCGGTCGCTCGCCCGGAGCCCGGCGTTCACCCTCACGGCCATCCTCTGCCTGTCGCTGGGGATCGGGATCAACACGGGGGTGTTCAGCATCATCAACACCTTCCTGATCCGCCCGCTCCCCTTCCCGGAGCCGGAGCGGGTGCTGATGCTCTTCACCACCCAGGCGCGGCAGGAGGTCAGCGACGCCCCCTTCAGCCCCGCGGACCTGGGCGACCTGCGGGCCCAGTCGCGCACCCTCGAAGACGCCGCCGGCATGGCCACGGCCGGCTTCAACCTGGCGCTCGGCGACGAGCCCGAGCGCGTGCGCGGCGCCTACGTCACCCACAACCTCTTCGGGATGCTGGGCGTGGCCCCCATGCTGGGGCGCGGCATCCTCCCCGAGGAGGACCGCCCCGGCGCCGGGCGCGTGGTGGTGCTCAGCGAGCGGCTCTGGCGGCGGCGCTTCGGCGCGCGCCCGGACGTGGCGGGGAGCCGCGTGCTCATCAGCGGCCACCCGTACACCGTGGTGGGGGTGATGCCCACCGGCTTCCGCTTCCCCGAGGCGGAGGACCTGTGGATCCCCCTGCGCGCCGAGCCCGCCGAGAGCCGCGCCGACCGCTACCTGTGGACGGTGGCGCGGCTGCGCGAGGGCGCCACCCTGCAGCAGGCCAACGCCGAGCTGCCGGGGATCGCCGCCCGCCTGGCCGCCGCGCACCCCGGGACCAACGCCGGCTGGAGCTTCGGCGCCAAGCCCTGGCGCGAGGAGTACGTCGAGAACGGGCTCCGGCTGATGCTGTACCTGATGATGGGCGCCGTGGGCTTCGTGCTCCTCATCGCCTGCGCCAACGTGGCCAACCTGCTGCTGGCGCGCTCGGCCGCGCGGCGCCGCGAGATCGCCATCCGGCTGGCGCTGGGGGCGGGGCGCGGGCGCATCGTCCGCCAGCTCCTCACCGAGAGCGCGCTGGTGGCGCTCCCCGCCGGCGCGCTCGGCGCGGTCACCGCCTCGTGGTGGCTGGACTGGGTGGCCTCGCGCGTCCCCGAGGAGATCACCTACTGGATGCGCTTCGACGTGGACGGCACCGTCCTCCTCTTCACCCTCCTCCTCTCGCTGGCCACCGCCGTGCTCTTCGGCCTCCTCCCCGCGCTGCGGGCCGCGCGGGCGGACGTGCAGGGCGCCATCAAGGAGGGCGGCCGCGGTGCCACCGGCGGGGTGGAGCGCAGCCGCCTGCGCAGCGCCCTGGTGACGGGCGAGATCGCCCTCTCGGTGGTGCTGCTGGTGGGCGCCGTGCTCCTGGTGCGCTCGTTCGTCGCCGCGCTCAACGCGGACCTGGGCTTCGACACCCGGCGCCTCCTGGCCATGCGCACCTCCATCACCGGCGAGCGCTACGACGCGACGGCGGCGCGCGCCGGCTTCTTCCTGCGGACGGCCGAGCGGATGCGGGCGCTCCCCGGCGTGCGCGACGCCGCGCTCACCACCGCCCTCCCCGGCGACGACGGCGGGGTGGGGGTCACCATCGTGGCCGAGGGGCAGCAGGTGGCCCCGGGCGAGGAGACCTCGGCGCGCTGGATCGGCATCACCCCCTCCTACTTCGGCGTGGTGGGGCGCCCGCTGCTGGCCGGGCGCACCTTCACCGACGCGGAGACGGCCGACAGCCTCAGCACCTCGATCATCCTCAACGACGTGCTGGCCCGCGCCTTCTGGCCGGGGCAGGACCCGCTGGGGAAGCGGGTGCGGCTGAACAGCCCCGACGAGCCCTGGCTGACGGTGGTGGGGGTGGCGCCCACGCTGCACTACGAGGAGGTGGGCGAGGCCAGCGCCGCGTCGCGGCGGCAGGTGCACGTCCCCTACGCGCGCGGCGGGTGGCGGCTGATGACGCTCATGGTGCGCACCTCGGTGGACCCCGCGGGCGCCGCCGGGCCGGTGCGGCAGGCGCTGCGCGAGATGGACCCCACCGTCCCGGTCTTCGACGTGCGGACGATGGACGAGTACCGCGCCTACACCACCTGGGACAAGCGGATCATGGGCGAGGTGTTCGGGATGTTCGGGATGCTGGCGCTGGTGCTGGCGGCGGTGGGGGTGTACGGGGTGATGGCGTACGCCGTGTCGCAGCGCTACCACGAGATCGGGATCCGGGTGGCGCTGGGGGCGCAGCGGCGGCACGTGATGCGGCTGGTGGTGGGGGAGGGGGCGGTGCTGGCGGCGATCGGGGTGGCGCTGGGGCTGGTGGGGGCGTTCGGGGTGTCGCGGGTGATGGCGAGCGTGCTCTACGGCGTCAGCCCCTCGGACCCGGTCGCCTTCCTGCTGGTGCCGGTGCTGCTGGCGGGGGTGGCACTGCTGGCGAGCTGGCTCCCGGCGCGGCGCGCCACGCGCATCGACCCGATGGTGGCCCTGCGCGCCGAGTAGGCCCCCTCCCTGGCTCGCAAGACTCGCCTGTCCCTCCCCCGTTCCGGGGGAGGGGCATTTTCGTGCGTACCCGATGTCGACGGAGCGCGCCGGAGCTGGTAACCCTCTCCCGGAACGGGGGAGGGTGGCGAGCATAAGCGAGCCGGGAGGGGGCTACTCGCCGCGGCGGCGGCGGGCGGTGAGGGCGGCCGCGGCCAGCCCCGCCACGAAGGCGCCTCCCAGGGCCAGCAGCAGGGCGTTGCGGGCGTCCGGCGGGGGCGGCGGCACGTACTGCACCCCCCGCTCGTCCGCCAGCGCCGGCTGGCCCACGTAGCGCCCGTGGTGCGGCACGGCGATCCCGTCGAAGTTGCGCGCCAGGAACCGCAGCGCCTCCAGCATGGCGGGTCCGCGCATCGGCACGCCGTGCCCGGTCGCCAGCGTCCACGGCTCCAGCGAGGCCAGCTCGCGCACCGAGCGGCGGGAGGCGTCCCAGTCCATGGTGAAGTAGGCGGGTGGCCCGTGCACCGCCGGCCGCTGCGTCAGCACGGCGAAGGCGGACTCCTGCTTCACGGTGATCACCGCGTCGCCCGCCAGCAGGGTGCGGTCCGCGCCGCGGAAGAGCGACACGTGCCCCGGGGTGTGCCCGGGCGAGGCGATCCACCGCCACTCCGGCATCCCCGGCACGCTCCCGTCCGCGGGGAGGGGGCGCACGCGCTTGCCCAGGTCCACCGGCCGGCGCGGGTACGCCCACGACAGCAGGGCCATGGCGCCGCCGCCCACGGTGGGGTCGGGGGGAGGATACGCCGAGCGCCCGGTGAGGTAGGGCAGCTCCAGCGGGTGGGCGAAGACGGGTGTGTCCCATGCCTCGGCCAGCTCGCGGAGGGCGCCCACGTGGTCGAAGTGCCCGTGGGTGAGCACGATGGCGGCCGGGCGCGCGCCGGCACCGAAGCGCTCCGCCGCCGCGCGGGCGATGCGCCCCGCCGAGCCGGGGAGCCCCGCGTCCACCAGCACCCACCCGCGGTCTCCCGCGCCGGGCTGTCCGTAGAGGAAGACGTTGACGATCCCCGTGCGCAGGCAGGCGAGGTCGTCGGCGACGGGCTTCGCCGCGCCGCGCGGGGCCGTGGCGGGGTCCTGGGGGCGGGGCAGCGCTTCGAGCAGATCGAGCTCCATGATGATCCTCCTTACGGGTACGTCCCGCGGGTGCGGGGGAGGACGCCCGTCGCAAGTCGTGCGCCGGGCCAATCTGCCCGGAAGACCGTGGAACCACCCCGATCCCACCCCCTCCGCGGCGCACCGATTTGCAGCATCGGCACTACATTCCGGCAGGCCCCCCTCCCCGCGTAGGGGTGCGATTCATCGTCGATTCATCGCGCCCGCCGGGCGTTGTCCGATTCCGTGGGAAACGATCGTTGTCATTCCACGGCCCGGCCACTCGCATGCAGCCGCCGCGCGGAGGGCGGCAGGGCCGTGGAATCTGGCCACCACGCGTCCCAGCACCCGGGAGGGCGTATGCGTCGTATCGCGCCGGTCCTGCTCACGCCGATTTCCGGCCTGCTCCTCGCCGCCTGCTCCGACGCGGGGAGAGAGCCTACGCCGACCGCGGTCGCTCCCCTGGAACACCCCGCGTTCTCGGTGACCTCGCTCGGCGGCCCCCTTCCCGGGCTGAGCTCGTCCCAGCTCGCGGCGTTCAACCGCGGGAAGGCGGTGTTCCAGCGCGCCTTCACGCAGGGCACGGGGCTGGGACCCATCTTCAACGCGAGCTCGTGCGCGGCGTGCCATGGCGCGGCCACGGGCGCGATCGGCGGGGCGGGCGCGCAGGTGGAGATCCATTTCACCAACCTCCGCAGCGACGGCACCTGCGATCCGCTGACTTCCAAGGGCGGCACCGTCCACCAGGATTCCGTGACGCCGGCACTCTTCCAGGCCACGGGGCTCACCTCGGAGCCGTTCCCGAACGAGACGCACCAGCGGGCGACGCGGAGCACGCCGGACCTGTTCGGGTTCGGACTGCTGGCCGAGATCCCCTCCCAGTTGCTCGTCGACAACCCCGCCTTCGACCCGAACGACTCGAACGGCGACGGGATCTCGGGGAGGGCGCAGCTCCTCGGGGGGGAGATCGGGAGGTTCGGGCGCAAGGGGAACGGGCCGACCCTGCCCCTGTTCAACGCCGGCGCGCTGCTGCAGGAGATGGGGATCACCAACGCCTCGTTCATGGCGGAGAACAACGTCGGCGGCGACCCGATCCCGCCGGGGGTCGACCCCACCCCCGAGCCCGAGATCAGCAGCGCGGACCTGGACGACCTCAACGCCTTCGTGCGCTTCCTGGCGCCCCCGCCGCCGCTGCCGCTCACGCCCCAGGCGACCACCGGCCAGGACCTGTTCGCCTCGATCGGGTGCACGAGCTGCCACACCCCGTCGTTCCGGACCGGCTTTCAGAGCGGCATCCGGGCGCTCAGCGGCAAGGAGGTCCGTGCGTTCACCGACCTGCTGCTGCACG
>DASUNK010000061.1:0-5813 GCA_036277195.1 Longimicrobiaceae bacterium
AGGTCGCCGGTCGCCACCTCGCCCACCAGGTGCAGCCCCGGCCCGTACTCCCCCCACTCCACGTCCGCTCCCCACGCGTGCCCGCGCCCCACCTCGTCCGCCTCGCCGCCGGGGAGGGTGTCGGTCACGAAGTGGCGGCCGCTCCACCCCGCCCCGATCCGCAGCTTCGGCAGCGGGCGTACGGAGAGGCGCGCCACCAGCTGGTCCGTGCTCTCGCCGCCCGCCGCGTCGCGCGCGGGGCCGTTGAAGTAGCCGAGCGCGTACGCCAGCCCGAGCGGCGCCCCCGCCGGCTCGCCCGAGAGCTGGATCCCCACGTCGCGGTCCGCGTAGCCGAGCCCGCTCACCAGGTTCCAGTAGTCCAGCGCCTCGCCCACCCCGCGGATGCGCACCCCGCGCTCGATCGGGAGGATGCGCAGGGCGCTGGTGGGGGTGATCACCCCGAACTGCCGGTGCATCTGCCCGGCGGTCACCAGCAGCCCCGGGTCGAAGCTCAGCCGCACCCACGCATCGCGGAGCGACACCCGGCTCCCCGCGAACTCCGGCTGCACCTTCCCGCTCACCAGGTCGTTGACCCGGACCGTGGCCTCCAGCCGCACCCGGCGCAGCTCCCACTGCGTGGCCGGCTCGCCGTCCGCGTCGGTGGTGTTGAACTGCGCCTGCACGCGGCCGTTGAGGTTGATCTCGGTGGCGCCGGAGCGCAGCACCACGCCGGCCGGCGTCTGCCCGCGCGCGGTCGTTACGGAGGAGGCGAGCGCGATGGCAACGGCGAGGCTCCAGCCGAAAGTCCTCGTCATCTGGGGATTTGCGGGGCGGAGTGGGCGGGGATGGACCCGCGGGCGCGGGCGGGAGTCGCACGATTGTAACGGAAATGCGCCGCCTCGCAATCACCTTCCTGTCACGAAACCGTAACTCCGTGACCCGCGCGAGACGGGTCCGTGACGGGCGGCGTCCAGATCGTGCCACGGGAAACGGCATGTTCCCTGCACTCCCGCCGCGGCGCACTCCGTCCTCATTCATCTAGCAGGAGGCAGGTATGACCGCACGAGCTCGCAGGAGACGCTGGCTGGTGATGCTGCTGGGGCTGGGGATGCTCTCCCCGCTGGCCGTCCGGGCGCAGGACACTCCCACGACGGTGATCGAGGAAGACGTCGACGACGACGATGACGGCGGCGATTTCCCCTGGGGCCTGCTGGGGCTGCTCGGGCTCGCCGGCCTGCTCCCGCGCCGGCAGCGGGACGTGCACGTGC
Organism: Longimicrobiaceae bacterium; assembly: GCA_036277195.1. Taxonomy (GTDB): domain Bacteria; phylum Gemmatimonadota; class Gemmatimonadetes; order Longimicrobiales; family Longimicrobiaceae; genus Longimicrobium. The sequence goes on from DASUNK010000061.1 coordinate 1,248, forward strand.
ACGAGACGCGCACGCCGCCGCCCCCACCGCCGCGCGACGACTTCCGCGAGCCGCCGCCGGCCGCGCCGCCGCCTCCGCGCGTGTAGGCGGAGGCCGGAACGGTCGAGGGCACGCCGCTGCGCGGCGTGCCCTCGCTACTTCTCCCCCTCCTCCGGGGCGGGAAGGGTGAAGCGGACGGTGGTCCCCTGCCCCAGCCGGCTCTCGGCCTCCACCGCGCCCCCGTGCCCCTCCACCAGGTGCTTGACGATGGCGAGCCCCAGCCCGGTGCCCCCCTCCTCGCGCGAGCGCGCCGTGTCCACCCGGTAGAAGCGCTCGAAGATGCGCGGCAGGTGCGCCGAGGGGATCCCCGCCCCGTTGTCGCTCACCGCCACCTGCACCCACGCGCCCGCCGCCCCCCGGGACGGGGCCGGCGCCGGCCGGGCGCTCACCTCCACCCGCCCCTCCGCGGGCACGTAGCGCAGCGCGTTGCCGAAGAGGTTGGAGAACACCTGCCGCAGCGCCGCCGGGTCCGCGTAGACGAACTCGCACGCGGGCGGCACGTCCAGCGCCAGCGTGGCCCCCTTCTGCGCGGCGGCCGCGTCGCACGCCGCCCACGCCTCGCGCGCCGCCTCGGCGATGGAGACGATCTCCGGCTCCACCCGCCATCCCCCACTCTCCAGCCGCGACAGGTCCAGCAGGTCGTCCACGATGCGCTGCAGCCGCTCCGCGTTCGCCTTCACCGTCTCCACGAACTGGCGGCGCAGCGGCGCGGGGAGCTCCTCGTCCAGCAGCGTCTCGCTGTAGCCGCGGATGGCGGTGAGCGGCGTCTTCAGCTCGTGCGAGGCGTTGGCCACGAAGTCGCGCCGCACCCCCTCCAGCCGCCGGAGCTGGGAGATGTCCAGGAACACCAGCACCGCGCCGCCGCGGGGGAGCGGCTGCGCGGTGGCCAGCAGGTGCCGGCCGTCGTGCATCAGGTCCACGGGGGGGATGGGGCCGCCGTCCAGGGCGCGGCGCACCAGGTCGAGGAAGGCCTGGCGGCGCGCCACCTCCTGCGGCGAGAGGCCGCGCGGATCGCCCGCCAGGTTGAACATGCGGGCCGCCGCGGGGTTGGCGCGGCGCACCCGCCCCTCCGCGTCCACGGCGATGACCCCCTCGGCCATGGCGTCGATCAGCGCCTGCATCTCGGCGCGCTCGCCCTCCAGCTGCCCCAGGCGGCGCTGCAGCTCGCCCGCCAGCGTGTCGAGCGCGTCGGCCAGCTCGCCCAGCTCGTCGCGGTGGGTGCGGCGGCCGGCGCGGGCGCGGCGCGCCAGGTCGCCCCCCGCCATGGCGCGGGCCACGTCCACCAGCTGCCGCAGGGGGTGGGTGACGGCGATGCTGAAGCCCAGCGACAGCATCCCCGTGAGCACCAGCGCCACCAGCCCCACCCCGAAGATGCCGCGCTGCACCCGGCGCACCGCGGCGTAGGTCTCCACCAGCGGCACCGCCACCCGGATGACGCGCCCGTCGGCGGTGCGCGCGGCCATGTAGAGGTGCTCCGTCCCCACCGAGCTGCTCACCCGCACCGAGCGCCCCACCCGCCCGGCGAGCGCGTCGCGCACCTCCGGGCGGGCGCGGTGGTTCTCCATGGCGGCGAGCTCGAACGGCACGCGCTCGGAATCGCCCAGCACCGCGCCGTCCGGGGCGATCACCGTCACCCGGCGGCCGCTGAGGGCGCCCAGCCAGTCGGCCAGCGAGTCGGGGGGGAGCGCGGGGCGCGAGTCGGCGATGGTGCGCGCCAGCGAGAGCTCGCGGCGCAGGTCGTCCGCCACCATCTCCATCAGGTGGCGGCGCAGGGTGACGCCCACGCCCAGGGTGAGCGCCGCCACCACCGCCGCGATCAGGGCGAGGTAGCTGAGGAAGAGCTTCTGGTCGGCGCGCAGGCGCACGAGTCGGCCCCGGGAAGGGGAAAGTCCCCCCCGCGGCCCTACCGGGGGGGATCGGTGCGGAAGCGGTAGCCGAAGCCGCGGACGGTCTCGATCCAGTCCGCCTGCGCGCCCAGCTTGCCGCGCAGCCGCTGGACGTGCATGTCCACCGTGCGGGTGGCGATGTTGGCCGTCACCTCCCACACCGCCTCCAGGAGCTGCCGCCGGCTCTGCACCCGGCCGCGCCGCTCCATCAGGGTGAGGAGGAGGCGGTACTCGGTGGGCGTCAGGTCGAGCGCGCGCCCCTCCACCTCGGCGCGGGCGGCGCCGGTGTCCACCGTGAACGGCCCCACCCGCACCACCTTGCCCCCCTTGCCGGCGGGGGGCGCCTGCTGCACCCGCCGCAGCACCGCCCCCACGCGCAGGATCAGCTCCTGCGGGCTGAAGGGCTTGGCCACGTAGTCGTCCGCCCCCTGCCGCAGCCCGGCGATGCGGTCCTGCTCCTCGCGGCGGGCGGTGAGCAGGATGACGGGGATCTCCTGCGTCTCGGGGCGGCGGCGCAGCTCCTCCAGCACCTGCAGCCCGCTCATCCCGGGGAGCATCAGGTCCAGGACGATCAGGTCCGGACGCTCCAGCTCGGCCGCGCGGATGGCCTCGGGGCCGCTGGCGGCGGTGCGCACGCGGTACGACTCGCGCGCCAGGTGGTAGGCGACCAGGGCCGAGATGTCCGGCTCGTCGTCGACCACCAGGATGTGGGCGTTCATCGGGACCGGGGCCGCGCTCCTCTCGGCGGTCGCGGCTCCGATGAGCCGCGAAGCCGCGCCGGGGGGAAGATGCGGACGCGCGGAAGTGCCTGGCAAGACTCACCTCCCTCGGGGGCGATCAGGGGATTCACCGCCCGGAGTGTAGGGGAAGGGTGTAACGGGAACGTCACGGCGGGGGATAGGGGCGGTTACGGAAAGTGCGAGGTGCGAGGTGCGAAGTGCGAAGTGCGCGCCGGACCAACGCTCCCCCGCTCCGGCGTGTCTATCACCAGTCCGGCACGGTGGATGCGCCTCGGCCGGGCACCGTTGCCGCAAACCCGTGGGAGCCATCCGGATGCGCTGCCTGAGAACGCTCGCCGCCCTGCTCTTCGCCGCCCTCCTCCCCGCCGCGCTCGCGGCGCAGGTGGGGGTCACCACCGACATCCTGCAGGGCCGCGTCACCGGACCCGACGGGCGCCCGCTGGCCGGCGCGCAGGTGGAGGCCGTCTCGGCCGAGAGCGGGGTGCGCCGCTCCGTGGCCACCCGCGCCGACGGGCGCTACACCATCGTCTTCCCCGACGGCGGGGGACGCTACACCGTCCGCGCCTCGTTCCTAGGGATGCAGCCCGCCACCATCACCCTGGCCCGCGAGGCCGACGAGGACGTGCTGGTGGCCAACTTCCGGCTGGGCGAGCAGGCCATCTCGCTGGAGGGGATCCGCGCCCAGGCCGACCGCGTCCCGCCGCCCACCCGCGGCGAGACCGGCGGCCAGGAGCGCACCCTCCCCGGCGAGGTGGTCAACCGCCTCCCCCTGGAGGACAACGACCCCGCCCGCCTCGCCACCCTGGCCCCCGGCGTGGTGGCCGCCCAGGGCGACTCGCTGGAGTCGCGCGGCGCCTTCTCGGTGGCCGGGCAGCGCTCCTCGCTCAACCAGGTGACGCTCGACGGCACCTCCTTCGCCAGCGCGCTCACCGGCGGGCAGGCGGGAGGCGGCTCCCCGCTCGGCATCCCCCAGGAGGGGATCCGCGGCACCTCCGTGGTCACCAACACCTACGACGTGGCCCGCGGCCAGTTCGCCGGCGGACAGGTGGCCATGACCACCCGCTCCGGCACCAACCGCGTGCAGGGCTCCTTCAGCTACCTGCTGCGCGATCCCACCCTGCAGGGCGGCGTGGGGCGCGCCTCGTGGGGCGGCGGCTTCACCCAGAACCGGGTGAGCGGCGGCCTGGGCGGGCCGGTCGTGAAGGACAAGCTCTTCTACTTCTTCTCCTTCTCCGGGCAGCGCCGCACCGACGACCTCTTCTCCCTGGCCCCCGACGAGCCGCGGGTGGTGGAGGACCTGGGGGTGAGCGCGGACTCGGTGGCCCGCTTCCTCGGCATCCTCCAGTCGCTGGGCGCCTCCGGGCGCACCGGCCAGTTCGAGCGCACCGGCGACGCGCTCTCGCTCCTGGGGCGGGTGGACTACAACCTCACCGAGGGGCACACGCTGGCGCTGCGCGGCCACCTGAACGTGTACGACCAGGACAACGCCCGCATCGGCTTCCTGGAGACGCTCGACAACGGCGGCGAGTCCTCCTCCGAGGGGAAGGGCGGCATCCTCACCCTCACCTCGCGCTTCGGCGGGAGCTGGGTGAACGAGCTGCGCGCCTCGCTCAACGACGACCGCCGCGAGCAGGCGCCCTACCAGCAGGTGCCCGAGGGGCGGGTGCGGGTCGCCTCGGACCTGGAAGACGGCGAGCGCGGCGTCTCCACCCTGGTGTTCGGCGGCGACCGCTCCCTCCCCAGCACCACGCGCGAGCGGACGCTGGAGGTGAGCAACGAGCTCTCCTTCCTCTTCCGCGACCAGCACCGCATCAAGCTGGGCGCGCTGGTGAACCGCACCGCGTTCGAGCAGCAGACCACCTTCAACCGGCTCGGCTCCTTCGAGTTCCCCTCGCTGGAGG
>DASUNK010000062.1:0-10833 GCA_036277195.1 Longimicrobiaceae bacterium
GCGCGGCCGCCGGGTCGTGCCGCACCTCCGCGCCGGCGGTGGAGTCGTGCATCCAGAGCATGGGCGCCACGGTGGAGTTGGCCACCCGCCCGTGGCCGCCGCGCACGCCCTCCACCAACCGCTCGCGGTCGATGGCCAGGGTGAGCGCCCGCCGGACCCGCGCGTCGCCGAAGGGGGCGCGGCGGTGGTTCCAGACGATGTGCTCGTACACCAGGTCCGGGAACTCCACCAGCCGGGCGCGCCGCGAGGCGCGGATGCGCTCCGCCATCTCCGACGACTGGGCGATGATCACGTCGATCCCGCCGGTCTCCAGCTCGGTGAGCAGCGTGGCGGGCTCGGGGATCACCCGGTACACCAGCCGGTCCAGGTACGGACGCCCGCCCAGCGCCCGCGGCCAGCGGGGGTTGGCCTCGAAGGTCCAGCGCTGCCCCGCCTGGCGCGAGACGAAGCGGAAGGGCCCGTTCCCCACCGGCGCGCGGGTGGCGAAGGGGTGGCGCTTCAGCTCCGCCGGCGGCACGTCCTGCAGCAGGTGGCGCGGGACGGGGGCGAAGACCCGCCACACGTCGAGGTACTCGGCGTGGGGGCGCATCCGCACCCGGAAGGTGAACGAGTCCGGCGCCTCCGCCTCGCCGTAGTAGGTCCACAGCCCCGAGTAGATGAAGCCGGTGGACGGGTCGCGCGCGCGGTCGTAGGAGAACTTCAGGTCCGCCGCAGTGGTCTTCGCCCCGTCGTGCCAGTAGACGTCGCGGCGCAGGTGGAAGGTGAGGAGGGTGGTGTCGGCGTTCACCTCCCAGCGCTCGGCCAGGCGCGGGACGGGGCGGAGCGCCCGGTCGTAGGCGATGAGCGGGGTGAAGAGCACGAACTCCTGCATGTACAGCGCGTTCTGCACGTGCCAGGTCAGCGGGCTGATGTCGCCGATGTCCGCCGTGGAGCCGATGACCAGCGTGCCGCCGTAGCGCTCCGCCTCGGGGACGGAGGCCGCCGGGCCCGCGCCGGCGGTCGCGCGGAAGCGGTCGCCGTACTTCAGCGGCCGGCCCGTCTCCCACGGGCGGTACGCGTTGGCGAACTCGATGCGCTCGCCCAGCGGCGGGTGCGAGGCGCGGAAGAGCTTGAAGAGCGCGCTGGGGTAGGGGACCGCCAGGTTCTCGCGCTGCAGCTTGACGAAGGCCAGGGCCATGGCGCGGTTGTCGCGCGTCAGCTCCAGCCCGAAGCGGTCCGCCTCGTGCTCCTGCGAGCGGCTGAAGGCGTTGGCGAACGGCGCCCCCGCCAGCCCCAGCACCGAGACCACCAGCAGCAGCAGCGGGTACGAGGCCACGTCCTCCAGCCGGTCGAAGCGGAAGCGGTGCCGCCAGCGCGCGATGAGCCAACCGGCCGTGCGGTGCACCGCCCAGAGGCTGAAGAGGGTGCCCGCCGCGCCCAGCGCCAGCCCCCAGAGCACGTGGCGGAGCACGTAGTGCCCCATCTCGTGCCCCATCACGAAGAGCACCTCGCGGCGGCCGAGCGCGCGCAGCAGCGTGTCCCAGAGCACGATGCGCTTGGAGCCGCCGAAGCCCGTCACGTACGCGTTGACCGTCTTGGTGTCGACGCTCTTGTCCACTTCGAACACGCGCCCGCCCTCGATCCCGGCGCGGTCCGCCAGGGCCAGGATCTCGGCCTCCAGCGTCTTGTCCTCCATCGGCCCGAAGCGGTTGAAGAGCGGGTCGAAGTAGAGGGGCGCGGCCCAGTTCAGCAGCACCAGCAGGGGGATGGCGGCCAGGCCGCTGTAGAGCCACCAGCGGCGCGGGCTGCGGCGCAGCAGCCAGTACGGCACCCAGAGCACCAGCGGGGCGATGACCAGCCCCACGGCCAGCGCCTTCAGCGCATCGCCGATCCACTTGCCGAACGTCTGGTTGGAGAGCCCGTAGGCGTGCTGGCGCACGAAGCCGGAGTAGAAGGCCAGCGGCAGGTCGACCAGCCACACCAGGAGGGTGAAGCCGGCGATGTAGAGGGCGAGGGTGAAGAACCAGTTGCGGCCGATGCGGCGGGCCGCGTCGCGCAGGCGGGCGGAGAGCCCGGAGAAGAGGATGACCGCCGGCACCAGCAGCCCCCACAGCACCCGGACCACCCAGAGCACGTTGCCGGAGCGGTGGTAGCGGACGGCCTTCGCGGAAGGAACGGGGACGGCGACGCGCCCGGTGTCCGGCGCCGCCTGCGCGGCCGCGCTCACGGCGGCCGCGGGGGTGGTCGGCGAGGCGGCGGCGCGGTCCTGGGCGGCGGCGCCGGTGGCGGCGGCACACAGCGCGAGCCCGGCGAGGAGCGTGCGGAGCATCAGCGGGACGGGTAGGGGAGGCGGAGCAGGGCAGGGCGGGAGCGCGGCTAAAGGTGAGACGGCGGGGAAGGACTGGCAACAGGTGCAGGGTGCGCGGAGACATCTTCCACGCGCCTCCCGCACGGTACGGCTTGGAGTGGCCGCCACCCTTCCCCCCACCCTCCCGGCATGCTACCGTATCAGATCTCCCGAAAAGCCCCGAGCTGACTGGCCTCCGCCGCCCATGCAGCAGCAGCCGTCGCAGCCGTCCCTCGCACCCGCCGCCGGCTTCGAGTCGGTGTTCCGCACGCTCCCGCCGCACGTGCTGGAGGCCGTGCGGGCCGAGGTGCAGCGCGTGGAGCTGCCCACGGGCGCGGCGCTCTTCCCCGAAGGGGAGGGGATCGACGCGCTCTACGTGGTGCTCGAAGGGCTCCTGCACGCCACCGAGCCCGCCCCCGGCGGCGGCGTGTCGCTGGTGCGGGTGATCGGCCCCGACGGGGTGGTGGACCAGCTGCAGACCTTCTCCGGCGGCGCGCGGCAGGTGGAGGTGCTCGCCGAGCGCCCCTCGGTGCTGGCCGTGCTCTCCGGCGAGGCAGTGGACCGGCTGGTGGAGCGCTTCCCCGAGCTGGCGGCGGCGCGCGACCGGCTGCACCGGCGCCAGCTCCTCTGCCGGCTGCACGCCATCCTGGGCCCGCTCGACGAGGCCTTCCTCGACGACCTGGAGACCGCCGCCGACTGGCTCCACCCGCAGCGGGGCGAGCTCCTCTTCGAGCAGGACGACCCGGCCGACGGGCTTTTCTTCGTCATCGGCGGGCGCGTGCAGGTCATCCAGAAGGGGCGCGACGGCGCCGACCGCCTCCTCGCCGAGGCCGGCCGCGGCGACATCGTGGGCGAGATGGAGTTCTTCACCGGCCACCGCCGCGGCGCGCGCGCCCAGGCCGCGCGCGACAGCGTGCTGGTCGCCTTCACCAACGACGAGTTCGAGACCCTCATCACCCGCCACCCGGGGCTGCTGCGCCACGTCACCCGCAACGTGGTGGAGCGGCTGGCGCGCGGCTCCGCGCGGACCGCCGGCGTGGTCACCAGCATCGCCCTCCTCCCCATCGGTCCCGGCGCCCCCGCGCGCGAGCTGGGCGACCGGCTCCAGCGCGAGCTGGAGCGCTTCGGGCCCGTGCTCCGCCTCGACGCGGAGGCGGTCGACGCCCACATGGCCGAGCCCGGCACCGCCCAGGCGCTGGAGGACACCCCCGAGAGCGAGCGGCTGCTGGCCTGGCTGGAATCCCGCGAGGCGGCCTACCGCTTCGTGCTCTACGACGCCGAGCCCCACACCAGCGCCTGGACCCGCCGCTGCCTGCGCCTGGCCGACCGGGTGGTGCTGGTGGCCCGCGCCGACGGCGACCCCGCCCTCACCGAGCTGGAGCGCGGGCTGACCTCGGTGCAGGACCGGGTGACCGACGCCTACACCCTCCTGGCGCTGGTGCACGCCGACGGGTCGTGCCTCCCGACCGGCACCCGGCGCTGGCTGGCGGGGCGCCGGGTGCACGAGCACCAGCACCTCCGCTGGGACGGCGAGGGCGACGTGGCGCGCCTGGCGCGGGTGCTGGCCGGGCGCGCGGTGGGGCTGGTGCTGGGGGGCGGCGGCGCGCGCGGCTTCGCCCACATCGGCGTGCTGCGGGCGCTGGCCGAGGCGGGGATCCCCGTGGACGTGGTGGGCGGCACCAGCATGGGCGCCTCCATGGCGGTGCAGCACGCGCTGGGGTGGTCGCCGGAGAAGATGCAGGAGATCAACCGCCGCGTCTGGATCGAGCTGCGGCCGCACCGCAAGCTCACCCTGCCGGTGTTCTCGGTGGTGGGCACCCGCAAGGCCATGGAGTGCGGGCGGATGATGTACGGCGAGACGGAGATCGAGGACCTCTGGATCCCCTTCTACTGCGTCTCCAGCGACCTCACCAGCGCCGAGATGGTGGTGCACCGCAGCGGGCCGGTGCTGACGGCGGCCACGGCCAGCGCCTCGCTCCCCGGCGTGGCGGTGCCGGTGCTGCTCGACGGGCACCTGCTGGTGGACGGTGCCCTCTTCAACAACCTCCCCACTGACATCGCGCGGCGGATGGGATGCGGCACCGTCATCGCCTCGGAGGTCTCGGTGGAGGAGGACGCCACCTTCACCTGCGAGCGCGTCCCCTCGCCCTGGGAGCACGTGCGCAACCGGGCGCTGCGCCGCGCGGCGCCGGTGCGCTTCCCCTCGCTGCTGGAGGTAGTGATGCGCGCCTCCATGCTGCACAGCATCTACCGCGAGAAGACGGCGCTGCTCGACGCGGACCTCTCGCTGCGCCCGCCGATCGACGCCTTCAGCCTGATGGACTTCGACGCGCTCGACCAGCTGGTGGAGGTGGGCTACGCGTACACGCGCGAGGCGGTGCGCGAGTGGCAGGACGCGGGAGGGAGCGAGAGGGTACCGGTGCCGGCGTAGGGTCGCGATTCATCCGGCGGGCGGAGGAGGCACGGCGATGGAGGCACGGTTCAACCGGCTGGTGCGGGCGATCGAGAAGCGCTACGGCGAGCTCTTCGGCGGCGGGGGCGCGGCGCCCGCCTTCGCGCTGCAGCTGGCCGGCGGGCCCACCGCCGTCTTTGGGCGCGGCGAGCCCGAGGTGACCGTGGTGGCCAACGACCCCTCGGGCGTGGCGGCGCTCAGCACCCTCGACCTCCGCCGCGTGGGCGAGGCGTACCTGGCCGGCTCGCTCGACGTGCTCGGCGACATCCGCCGCGTGCTGGCCGCGCGCGACCTCTTCCGCGACCGGCACCCCCTCCTCTTTCTCTACCGCTTCGTGCGCCCCCTCCTCTACGGGCAGGTGCGCATCGACCGCGCCGGCATCGCCCACCACTACGACGAGGACCCCGACTTCTACCTCCTCTTCCTCGACGGGCGCCACCGCTGCTACTCGCAGGCCGTCTTCGCCCACGACGGCGAGCCGCTGGAAGAGGCCATGAGCCGCAAGATCGACTACGCCATCGAGCAGACCGGGCTGCGGCCGGGGGAGCGCGTGCTCGACATCGGCGGCGGGTGGGGGGCGTTCGTGGAGCACGCCGGGCGCAAGGGGATCCGGGTGACCTCCCTCACCATCTCCGAGCCGTCGCGGCGCTACATCCAGGCGCTCATCGACCGCGAGGGGCTCCCCTGCGAGGTGCGGCTGGAGCACTTCTTCGACCATCGCCCCGCCGAGCCGTACGACGCGGTGGTGAACCTGGGGGTGACGGAGCACCTCCCCGACTACCCGCGCTCGCTCCGCCGCTACCACGACCTGCTGAAGCCGGGCGGCCGCGTCTACCTGGACGCCAGCGCCACCCGGGTCAAGAACGACGTCTCCACCTTCTTCGAGCGCTACATCTTCCAGGGGAACGGCTCGCCGCTCTGCCTGCACGACTACCTGACGGCGCTCAGCCGCACGCCGCTGGAGGTGGAGGTGGTGCTGAACGACCGGGTCAACTACCTGCGGACCACGCGGGCGTGGGCGGAGCGGCTGGACCGCCACCGCGAGGAGGTGGAGCGGCGCTGGGGGAAGGCGCAGTACCGCCGCTTCCAGGTGTACCTGTGGGGGTGCGTGGACGGCTTCGAGCGCGACCTCATCCAGGCCTACCGCCTGGTGCTGCGCCGGCCGGACTGAGTCGCCCTAGGGAGCCACCCCCGCGGCGGCCAGGATGATGAGCAGGGCGCGCTCCACCCCGAGCGCGCCCTTGTCGTTGGAGTACCACTCGTCGGTGGTGTGGATGCCCCCCGAGTCGCCGCCCACCCCGATGGCGATGGAGGGGATCCCCAGCCGGATGGGAACGTTGGCGTCGGTCGACGAGCCCACCAGCTCGGGCTTGCCCCCCAGGGCGGTGGTGATGCTCTGCGCGGCCCGCACCAGCGGCGAGCGCTGCGGCGTCTCGCCCGAGGGGCGGTCGCCGATCACGGTGACGCGCGAGGCCAGCGGCCCCGTGCCGCCGCGGCGCCCCTGGCTCTCCTCCTCCACCACCCGGTCGAGCACCGCGTGCACCGCCGTGTCCATCTCCCCCAGCGCCTCCTGCACCTCGCTGCGCATGTCCAGCTCCATCCACGCCTGGTCGGGGATGGCGTTCACGCTGGTGCCGCCGCCCACGCGCGCCACGGTGAGCGCCGAGCGGCCGGGGTGGGGGATGGCGAGGGTGCTGATCTCGGCCACGGCGGCGGAGAGCGCCACGATCGGGTTGGGGGCGCCGCGGTCGGCCCAGGAGTGGCCGCCGGGGCCCTGCACCTCCACCCGCAGCCGCCGCGAGCCGATGGCGCGGTGCACGATGCGCCGCATCCCCGAGCCGTCGAGGGCGATGAAGGCGGCCGCGCGGCGCAGCTCCGAGCCGTCGCGGAAGAGGTGCTTCACCCCGCGCAGGTCGCCGATCCCCTCCTCGCCCACGGTGCCGGCGAAGACGATCGGCCGGGCCGTGCGCACCCCGCTCTGCGCCAGGATGCGCGCCACGGCCAGCATCCCCGCGATGCCGCGGCTGTTGTCGGTGATCCCCGGGGCGTAGACGCGGTCGCCCTCGCGGCGCGGCGTCACGTCCGTGCCGGCGGGGAAGACCGTGTCCAGGTGCGCGGCCACCACCACGGGAGGGAGCGCGCCGTCGCCCGCGGCGGAGACGCGGGCCAGCACGTTCCCCAGCTCGTCCAGGTGCGCGTTGGCGATGCCGATGGCGCGGAAGCGCTCCAGCACGCGCGCCGCGCGGTCCGCCTCGCCGAAGGGGGGCGCGGGGATGCGCGCCAGCTCGATCTGCTCGCAGAGCGTGGCCTCGTCGCTGGCGCGGGCCAGCGCGCGGGCGGGCTTGAGCACGGGGCTGGCGAGGAGCGAGCGCAGGTTGGTCACGGTGCGAATCATGCCGCCGGCCGGGGGCGGTGTCAAACCGGCCCCGGTTTCGCGCAGCCGTCCCGGCGCGTACCTTTCCGGCGGCAGCGGACACCGCATCTCCCGACGACTCACGACCTTCCCCGCCATGCAGGAAACCGAGCTGATCCACGACTGGAACACCCTCCCGGGGGCGTTCGACTACTCCACCCGCCGCGGCGTGCAGCTCGACGACGAGACGCTGCGCGACGGGCTGCAGTCCCCCTCGGTGACCGACCCCGAGATCGGCGACAAGCTCCGCCTGCTGCACCTGATGGCCGAGCTGGGCATCGCCGCCGCGGACATCGGGCTCCCGGGGGCGGGCCCCCGCGCCGTGCGCGACGTGGAGGCGCTGGCCCGCGAGATCGCCGACCACCGGCTCCCGGTGGAGCCCAACTGCGCCGCCCGCACCGTGCTGGCCGACGTGCGCCCGGTGGTGGAGGTGTCGCAGCGGGTGGGGATCCCGATCGAGGTGGCCACCTTCATCGGCTCCTCGCCGATCCGCCAGTACGCCGAGGACTGGACGCTCGACCAGATGCTCCGCGCCACCGAGGAGGCGGTGAGCTTCGCGGTGGGCGAGGGGCTCCCGGTGATGTACGTCACCGAGGACACCACGCGCGCCCGCCCGGAGGTCATCAAGGCGCTCTACACCACTGCCATCGAGTGTGGCGCGCGGCGCATCTGCCTGGCCGACACGGTGGGGCACGCCACCCCGCACGGGGTGCGGCAGCTCATCCGCTTCGTGCGGGAGGAGATCGTGGCGCCCAGCGGCGAGGAGGTGAAGATCGACTGGCACGGCCACCGCGACCGGGGGCTGGCGGTGGCCAACTGCCTGGCGGCCATCGAGGAGGGGGCGCACCGCATCCACGGCACGGCGCTGGGGATCGGCGAGCGCTGCGGCAACGCGGAGATGGACCTGCTGCTGGTGAACCTCAAGCTGCTGGGGCTGCACGACCGCGACCTGTCACGGCTGAGCGAGTACGTGGCGCTGGCGTCCAGCGCCTGCAGGGTGGACCTGGCGTACAACTGGCCCGTCTTCGGCGCGGACGCGTTCCGCACCGGGACGGGGGTGCACGCCGCGGCCATCATCAAGGCCGAGAGCAAGGGCGACGCGTGGCTGGCGGACCGCATCTACTCGGGCGTGCCGGCGGCGTGGTTCGGGCTGCACCAGGTGATCGAGATCTCGCCGATGAGCGGGCTGTCGAACGTGCGCTACTGGCTGCGCGTCCACGGCTTCGACGCCGACGATGAGGGGCTGTGCACGCACGTCTTCGAGGCGGCCAAGCGCGCGGACCACACCTTCACCGACGACGAGGTGCGGGCTCTCTGCGCCGCGTACCACGGCGCAGCGGGGCGGGGGGAGGAGGCGGCGGACTGATGGGGGGGGCGGTGGGCGAGGGAGTGGACGTCTACTGGCTGCCGTACTGCACCACCTGCCAGAAGGCGATGCAGCACCTGCACGAGCGCGGGGTGACCATCCGCAGCCTCCGCGACCTGAAGGCGCAGCCGCTGCAGCGGGCGGAGGTGCGCGACCTGGCGCGCAAGGCGGGTGGAGTCGACAAGCTCTTCTCGAAGCGGGCGATGAAGTACCGCCAGCTGGGCCTGCACGAGCGCGAGCTCTCGGAAGACGAGATGGTGCGGCTGATGACGGAGGAGTACACCTTCGTCACCCGCCCCGTCATCGTCCGCGGCGACCGCGCCACGGCAGGGTTCTCCGTGAAGCGGGTGGACGCGCTGCTGGGCTGAACCCTTCATCATCCACTGGCGAGATCGTACGGCGGGTGGCGGAGGCATACACCTTCGTCACCCGCTCGTCATCCTCCCTATCTGGGAGGCGCCCGTCAGCAGAACGGCGGAGCGTTCGAGCAGTGCCAGGTCAGCCCGCAGAGCGTGTCGTCGAACGTGCAGTTGGTGCACGACTTCGTGCACTCGGGGGTCGCCTCCTGCCCGCGCACCGTTCCGCGCTCGTCATCGGCGCTGGCGGTCGGGAACGACTCGACCGTCAGGTCCTCGAGCTTCAGGTGTAGCTTCTTCCGCATGGTGGCCAGCCTCCGGCAGCAGGTGGATCGGGTGTGACGGAACGGCCGGGTCGGGTTGCCAATCCCGTGCCGGCCGTGAGCTTGGACACCGCGGACGAGACGCGCCGCCCGCCATGATCGACGGCCGACTTCCGCGATCCCGACGAACGGGTGGCACCGTCGAGCGGGCCCGCGCATATTGGGACGGAGCTGGATGGCGGCCACCCGGACGGAGTCGAGATCGAACCGTGCGCACCTTCTCGGAGCAGCCGAAGATCCGCATCGCCGCGGGCGCTCCGCTCGCCATCCAACCGAAGCTGGAGGTCGCCGGCGCGGGCGACGCGCGCGAGCGTGAGGCCGACCGCGTGGCCGAGCAGGTCGCGCGGCACGACATCCCAAGCGTCCGAGCCGGCGGGGGGTCCGCGCCCTCGGGCGGGGCCGATGCGGGCGCGGGCGTGGCCGGCCGGCTGCACGCGGGCGAGGCCGGCGGGAGCCCCCTTTCCGATCCGGCGCGCACCTTCTTCGAGTCCCGCTTCGGGCACGACTTCGGCGCGGTGCGAGTGCACGCGGACGGCGAGGCGGCGCGGCTCACCGGGGCGCTGGGCGCGCGTGCCTTCACGTACGGACGGGGGATGTACTTCGGAGCCGGGCAGCTCGACGCGGGCACGGCGGATGGCCGGCGGCTGATCGCCCACGAGCTGACGCACGTGGTGCAGCAGCGGTGGGGACCGCCGCTCGTCCAGAAGGCTCCGCCCGCCGATCCCGCCGCCGCCGAAGCGGAGAAGCTGGCGAAGCTGAAGGCCGACCTGAAGGCCACCTACGGCCTGGCGGACGTGGTGGACGGCGACGCCGCGTGGACGCTGCCGCACCTGCAGGACGTGTGGGACGCGTTCAAGCTCCTCCCCGCCGAGGACAAGGCGGCGCTCTCGGGCGTGGTGCTGAAGCGCGTCACCGCGCTCGGCGGCACCACGGCGGGGAAGTTCGAATCCCACCAGAGCGTCACCGACACCACCGTGGTCAACGAGGCCACCATCAAGATCGCCGACCGCGCGTTCCTCAACCCGGCGCCGGCCAGCCACATGGTGATCGTGCACGAGGTCGGCCACGCGGTGGCCTCGCTGCCGGGGCGCACCGCGACGCACGCCGCGAACCTCGCCACCGCCAAGGCGAACGAGCTGATCGAAAAGTCCAACGCCGACGTGCAGGCATCCAACGCCGCGGTGGAGGCGAGCAACAGCCTGGTGGAACCGCTGAACGACGCGGTGAAGGAGCTCAACGCGGCCAACCAGACCACCGACAAGGCCCGCCAGGCTACCGCGAAGGCCGCCTACGACCAGCTGAAGAAGGAGTACGACGCGAAGAAGGCCGAGACGGACCGCCTGAAGGCGATCACGGACGCCTCGACGGCGAAGTCGACCGCCGCGGAGGCCGAGGCCAAGAAGAAGGAGACGGCTGCGAAGGGCCTCGAGATCTCCGCCGCCGCCCTGGCCACCATCAAGGCCGACGTCGCCACGAAGGAAGCCGCCCACACCACGGCGACGGCCGCCGCCGAGACCGCGGCGAAGGGGTTCGCGGCCGACAAGAAGACGGCGAGCGACGCCTACCGCACCGCCGTGGCGGAAGCCGGTGCCGCGAT
>DASUNK010000063.1:0-26207 GCA_036277195.1 Longimicrobiaceae bacterium
GGCTTCGCGGCAGAGCTCCACGGCGCGCGCGCCGGTGGCGGCCTCCTCCACCTCCGCGCCCCGCTCCAGGAGGACCTCGCCGAGGAAGGCCTGCACGTCGCGCGAGTCGTCCACCGTGAGCACGCGCTTGCCCGCGAACCACGGCCAGGCGCGGGGCTCCGGCGCGTCGTCCACCGCTGCTTGCATCGAGCCTCCGCCGGCGGGCGAAGAAGGGAACCGGGGCGCCCCGCGTATGCAGGAACGGTTCCGCACGCGCCGGAGGTGTCACTCCGCCACGGGGATGCGCGAAGTACGGCGCGCCGGGCGGTCACCCGGCGCGCGGCGAAGCTGGACTTCGGAGAAGAGGGGGACGGGGCGGGCGGCGCGCCCTACCCGGTGATCGGGTGCGACCGGCCGGCGCGCGACGGTGCGTGGAAGGCGATGCCCCGCCAGTGGCACCCCAGGCAGCGGCGCAGGCTGCAGCGCTGGCCGGTGAGGGTGCGCAGTGGCTTCAGCCAGAGCGGGGTGCGCTGGCGGCTGGTGCGCTCGCCGCAGTGGCGGCAGCGCTTGCCGAAGCGGATGCCGGGGACGCCCAGGCCGCCGCGGCGCCAGCGGCGCGAGCGGTAGTACGGCCAGGACCAGTTGCAGCGGGGGCAGCGGAGGGTGGTGGGCCCTACGAGGTGGGCGCACTTCCTACAGAGGATCATCGTGCACCGGAGGGGGTGAGGTGCAACGTCACGGGTAGCAGATCGAAGATACAGGGGTATGGCTGCTTCGTCCAGTGCGAGCGGGTGACCGAGGATCAATGCGTCAGAACGTGTTGCCCGTGCCTGTTGCGACCACTACCGTTCGGCCATGAGCTCGACCCGTGTCACCCACCGCGTGAACGCGCCCCGCGCGACCGTCTATCGCGCGCTCCTCGATGCGCGCGCAGTCGCGACCTGGATGGTGCCGACCGGCATGACCAGCCAGGTGCATGCCTTCGACGCCCGCGAGGGTGGCTTCTTCCGGATCTCGCTCACCTACGACGAGCCGACGGGCGCCGGCAAGACGACCGCGCACACCGACACCTACCACGGCCGCTTCGTGAAGCTGGTGGAGAACGAGCAGGTGGTCGAAGTGGTGGAGTTCGAGACGGAAGATCCCGCCATGCGCGGGGAGATGACGATCACCATCACGCTCGCCGACGTGGACGGCGGCACCGAGGTCGTCGCCGTGCACGACCAACTGCCGCCCGGCCTCTCTGCCGCCGACAACGAGCTCGGCTGGAGCGAGGCGCTCGCGAAGCTCGCGGCGCTCGTCGAGGGGAAGGGTCGTCAGTAGGATCGCTTTCGCCTATCCCAGGGAACGGACGGACGGCAGCTCCGCCAGCGAGAGGGCGCCGGCCGGACCGCCGCCGGTCACGATGCGGCGGTGATAGTCCACCTGCCCCAGGTGATAGGCCAGGTGCGCGGCGAGGTGGAGGAGGAACTCGTCGGTCCGCACCGCCATTCCCATGACCGGGCCGGGGAAGTCCGCGTCCGGCTCCAGCTCGCGGCCGTCGAGCGCGGCGGTCACCTCGGCGAGGGTGGCGTCGATGCGTTCGGTGAGCTCGCGGCGGGTGAGCGAGCGGGTGCTGAACTCTGCGTCACGGTCGCGCACGTAGCCGCTGCCGCCGAGCAGCGCGCCCACGAAGTGCCGCAGGTTGCCGCTGAGGTGCAGCGCCAGCGTGCCGCCCGGATTGGAGATGCCGGGGAGCATCCGCCAGGGCGATTCGTCGTCGGGGTACGCCTCCACTTGGCGGCGCAGGGCGCGCAGCTCGCGGGTGAGGACGTGCAGGAGCGCGGTTGTCCAGGGCATGGGAGGTTGGATTCCGGGGAAACTGCTGGTAGCTTCGGCACTGGTGGGGCTGCCGCCTCGACCCACCAGCCATGCCTCGGCCAGATTCTTCGGCCCTGCCGTCAACAGCGGAGACTGCTGCTCCGCGTTGCCGGGCGCTCAGAATGACAGATAAAACACCGACGTCCGTTTGCAGTCCGCGCAGGCGGACTTCGCGTTTTTCCAGCCGCGAATTCATTCGCTGGGCTGGGGCGGCTGGGCGGAACGCGGCCGCCCCGTCGCCGGCACCCGCAGGTCCCGCCCCGTCATCGCCGCGGGCTGAGGGACGCCGAGCAGCCCCAGCAGCGTCGGCGCCACGTCGCAGAGCGCGCCCCCGGACAGGGAGGCGGCCGTGCGCCGCCCCTCCGGCTCCACCAGCACGATCCCCACCGGGTTGGTGGTGTGCGCCGTGTGCGGCCCGTTTGTCTCCGGGTCCCACATCTGCTCGCAGTTGCCGTGGTCCGCCGTCACCAGCAGCGCCGTCCCCGTCTCGCGGCACGCCCGCAGCACCTCCCCCAATCCCCGGTCCACCGCCTCCACCGCCCGGACCGCGGCCGCCATCACCCCCGTGTGCCCCACCATGTCCGGGTTGGCGTAATTGCACACCAGCAGGTCGTATGACCGTGAGCGGATCGCCTCCACCAGCTCGCGGGTGACCTCGGGCGCGCTCATCTCCGGCTGCAGGTCGTAGGTGGGAACCTTCGGCGAGGGCACCACCCGGCGCGTCTCGCCCGGCGGGGGCTCCTCCACCCCGCCGTTGAAGAAGTAGGTGACATGCGGGTACTTCTCCGTCTCGGCGGTGCGGAAGCTGGTGCGGCCGTGGCGCTCCAGCACCTGCCAGAGCAGGTCGTGCAGCTCCTCCGGCGGGAAGGCGGAGGGGAGGGGGAGATCCTCGTCGTACGGGGTGAGCGTCACCACGTCCACCTTCGGCGGCGCGGGGCCGCGGTCGAACGCGGTGAAGTCCTCGTCGGCCAGCGCGCGGGTGAGCTGCCGCGCCCGGTCCGACCGGAAGTTGAAGAAGATCACCCCGTCGCCGTCGCGCAGGAGCCCCACCGGCGCCCCGCTCCCGTCCACCACCACCCGCGGCTCCACGAACTCGTCGGTCTCGCCCTGCGCGTACGCGGCGGCGACGGCTTCCACCGCGTCGTGCACCGGCTCCCCCTCGCCGTAGACCATGGCGCGGTACGCCTTCGCGGTGCGCTCCCAGCGCTTGTCGCGGTCCATCGCCCAGTAGCGCCCCATGAGGGTGGCCACCCGGCACCCGTCGCCACCGCCGGCCCGGCCGAAGAGCTCCGTCAGGTAGTCGCGCGCGGAGGTGGGCGGCGTGTCGCGCCCGTCGAGGAAGACGTGCACGCGCGCGTGGGGAAGGCGGTGCCGCTCCGCCAGCTCCACCAGGGCCAGCAGGTGCGTGTCCACCGCGTGCACCCCGCCGGGGCCCACCAGCCCCATCAGGTGCAGCGTGGTGCCCCGCTCCTTGACCGTGCGCACCAGGTCCGTGAACACGGTGTTGCGGTGGAACTCGCCCGTCTCGACCGCGCGGGAGATGCGCGCCAGCGACTGCAGCACCACCCGCCCGGCACCCAGGTTCAGGTGCCCCACCTCGGAGTTCCCCATCTGCCCCTCGGGGAGGCCGACGGCCGGTCCGTGCGTCGTCAGGGTGGCGCGCGGATAGCCGCCGCCGGTCCAGAGATGGTCCCAGGTGGGGGTCCGCGCCTCGGTGACGGCGTTGTCCGGAGCGGGGTCGCGCAGCCCCCAGCCGTCCAGGATCACCAGCGCCGCGCGCGGGCGACCTGCCGCGCGTGAGGTAGCAGAAGGGGTCTGCTCGGTCATCGCGATTGACAAGGCGGCGGGGCCGGGCCTATCTTCCCGGAAGAATCCCACAGAAGTGCCGGAATCCTAGCCGCGCCCGGAAGGTCTCGCCACCCCGGGCGCTCCCCCGTTGACAGAGCCAACGCCGCTCCATGCAGCGGGCCCGGGCCTTCACCGTCCCGGGCACGAGGTGGATGCGGGCCGTTTTCGCCACGGACCTGGCGCGCCGGTCGTTCGCCCGGCGCCCGAGACAGCTTCGCAGTGAGCAGAGGAGTGCCCATGCCCCGACGCCGAGCCGCCCTGACCTCCGCCGCGAGCCTCCTGCTCGCCGGCGCCACCCTGGGTCTCGCCGCCCCGCACCGCTCCCTCCCTCCGCTCACCTGGTCCATCCTGGAAGGGCCCCCCTCCACCCGCCGCGTGGTCGGCAACGGCGAGGCCGCGTTCGCGCGCCTGGCCGAGCACGCCTTCGGGCGCAGCGGCAAGCTGCGCGTGGCCGTGGCGGACCCGTGGCGCCCGCTGGGGCTCCCGCTCCTGTGGGACCAGGCGTCGCAGCCGGCGGAGGTGTCGTACCGCTGGCTGCCGCTGCACGGCACCCGCCCGCTGGCGCTGCTGGGCGAGGACCGGCTGGCGGTGGGGCTGCGCGCCCCGGCCCACGCGGGCATCTGGAAGCTGCAGCTGCGCGGGCCCGACTGGCTGCAGGAGGTCAACGAGCTGTCGGTCATCACCCGCGTCCCCTTCTCCGAGAAGCGGGGCGGCTACCTCAACGGCTACCGCATCGGCTGGTACGCCACCGAGACCGAGGGGCGCACCGACCAGTACGCTCCCCCGCCGGGCTTCATCGAGGTCACCCCCGAGAACCAGGACCTGCGCGTCTCCGAGCACTTCAGCCTGCGCAACTTCCTGACGAAGGACCAGTTCAGTGTCTGGCCCAAGTACCTGGCGCTGGACCTGCGGCTCATCGACAAGCTGGAGCTGGTGCTGCAGGAGCTGAACGCGATGGGGATCCGCGCCGAGCACCTGGCCATCATGAGCGGCTTCCGCACCCCGGCGTACAACGGCCCGGGCGAGGGCGGGCGGGCCCGGCTCTCGCGCCACACCTACGGCGACGCCTCGGACGTGTGGGTGGACAACGACCGCGACGGCTACATGGACGACCTGAACGGCGACGGCCGCCGCGACACGGGCGACGCGGTGATGATGCTGCGCGCGGTGGAGCGGGTGGAGCGCCGCTATCCCGAGCTGGTGGGCGGCGCCGGGGTGTACCCCGACAACGGGGCGCACGGGCCGTTCATCCACATCGACGCGCGCGGCTACCGCTCGCGCTGGTAGTCGGCGCTCGATTCCAAAACCGGCGAGGGCCGGTCTCCCGGGCGGGAGGCCGGCCCTTTCCGCGTCCGGCGCCGCCGGGGTAGCTTCCCGCCCATGGCGAGCGATCCCGGGGGAGCGTACGACGTGCTGGTGGTGGGGGCCGGGCTCTCCGGCCTGGCCGCCGCCCACGCGCTGCGCGGCCGGCGCGTGCTGGTGATGGAGCGCGAGGCGCGTCCCGGGGGGCGGGTGCACACCGTCTCCGCCGCCGGCGCGCGGGTGGACCTGGGGGCCTGCTTCGCCTTCGCGCCGTGGGTGGCGCCGGCGGGGAGCGCTCCCCCCGTGGCGTCGATCATCCCCGAGCGCGGTCCGCTCGGCATCCACCAGGACGGGCGGCTGGCGTGGGGCGCCACCGCGTGGGACGCCGTGTCCGCCCTCTCCCTCCCCTCCGACGAGCTGGGCGCGCTCGACGCCTTCCGCCGGGGGGAGATCGACGCCGCGCAGCTCCCGCCCGGGGCGTACCGGCTGGCGGAGGCGATCTTCCGGCAGATCCATCCCGGGCCGCTCCGGGAATACGCGCCGGAGGCGCAGGCGGAGGTGTGGCGCCCGTGGTACCCCGACCACTGGGAGCCGGGGAACGGCGCCGCGGTCGAGGCGTACCGCGCCGCGGTCCCGCCGGCGCTGGGGTGCACGGTGACGGAGCTGGAGGGGCGCGGCGAACGCGTGCACGCCGCGGTGGAGCGGGAGGGGACGACGTTCGAGGTGGAGGCGCGGGCCGCCATCGTGGCCACGCCGGCCGGCGCGGCGCTCCGGCTGGCGGCGCCGGAGGACCCGGCGTGCCGGGCGTTCCTGGAGTCGGTGCGCTACGGGCGCTACACCGTGGTGGCGCTGGTCTTCGCGGAGAGCGGGGAGATGGCGGAGTTCCGCTACCTGGTGGCGCCGGAGCTCCCCTTCTCGGTGGCGATGCAGCAGGGGAGCCGCGACCGGCGCACCCGGGTGCTCCTCTGCTACTACGCGGAAGGACAGGCGGACCGCGCGGCACGGCTCCCCGACGCGGACCTGGCCGCCGCCACCCTGGCGGCGCTGGAGGAGATCGGGGTGCCGGGGTTCGCGGCGCGGCGGGTGGCCGGCTTCCGCGTGCAGCGGTGGGAGTTCGCCGGCACCATCCTCTCGGCGGAGTTCCTGGCGCGGCGCGGCCCCGGCGTGCGCCGGGCCGGTCCGCGCGTCTTCCTGGCGGGGGATTACCTGGCGGACCCGCCCGGCACCGGCTACGGAATGGCGAGCGCCGTCCGCTCCGGCCTCCGCGCCGCCGCCCTCGCCCGCGAGCTGCTGGACGGCTGAAGGCTTTACTGTCGCTGCGCGGGTGACCGGGCGGCAGCGGTGCGATCCACCGTCCACCAGCCGAGGCGAGTAGATTCCTCGCTCGTACCTCGCTCGGAATGACAGTTTGGTTGTCATCCCTGTCCGCTCGATGGTTGTCATCCTGAGGCCCGGCCACACGAAAGCAGCCACTGCGTAACGGCGCAGGGCCGCAGGATCTGGCCGGGGAATGGCTGGTAGGTGGGTGCGGCAGCCCCACTTGTGCTGAGGCCGGTCCTCCCTGCCTTCTACCGGGCTAGCGCGGGCTCGGTGCCGAGGCGAAAGGCGCCGGCGACCACGTGCCCCGCCCAGGCGGGCGGCACCGGCACCCCCAGCACCCAGAGCGCCGTGGCCGCCGTGTCCATGGTGCGCACCGCACCTTCCACCTTCCCGGGGGTTACCCCGCGCCCCCAGGCGATCCAGGGGATGGCCGTGTGCTCCTCGGACTCGGTGCCGTGCCCGTGGCCGGAGCCGCCGTGGTCCGCCGTCACGATCACCACCACGTCGCCGCCGAAGGCGCGCGTCGCCGCCTCCACGATGCGCCCCACCGCTCCGTCCGCCCGGCGCACCGCCGCCCGGTAGGGGAGCGACATCCACCCGAAGGCGTGCCCGTTGAGGTCGGGGTCGGGGAGGTGCACGAAGAGGAGGTTGGGGCGGTGGTAGCGCAGGAACTGCCGCACCTCGGCCACCATCCGCGCGGAGGTCACCACGTCGCCCCCGCGCGGGGCCACCACGCGGTCCAGCGAGCCGGGGTGGATCAGGTGGCGGAACTTGGCCTTGCCGAAGAACGCCGCCGTGGTGAGCCCGGCCTCGTGCGCCAGGTCGAACACGGTGGGGACGCCCACCAGCCCGTGCTCGTCCACCTGCTCCTCGTTCCAGGTGATGCCGTGCACCTCGGGCGGCACCCCGGTGAGCATGGAGGTGTGCGAGGGGAGCGTCTTGCTGGGGAGGATGGTGCGCGCCTCCAGGGTGTACGCCCCCTCGGCCATCAGCCGCTGCAGGGTGCGGGCGCCGGCGCGCTCGATGGCGTCCGGCCGCAGCCCGTCGATGGAGATCACCACCACGTGCCGCGCCACCGCCGCGGCGGGGCTGGGCGTGGGCTGCAGCCCGACGGGGGCGCACGCCGCCGCGGCCGCCAGGCAGAGGAGGGGCGCCCCCGCGCGGCGCAGGCCGGCCAGGCGACGGGGAGGCGGGAGGGTGTTATGATTCTGTTGCATCTCGTGCTGCTTCCACGGGAGCCGCGGTTCCGGTCCGGTCCGTGGGACACGGACAGGCAAAAGGTGTACAAGCACGGCGGCGGCGGGGTTCCGCGGGGGACCCGCCACCGGCACGCCGGCTGAATCTTTTCGGTCCGGGCCCCGTACGGGGCCGGAAGCGCGGGAGATTCGAGCCGCCCTCACGTCCGACGTCCGAAGCGCCGCCCGCGGGCGGCGGGGAGCGCATTGATGTACTGTTCCGTGTGTGGAGCCCGGGTGCCGTCCGGCCGCACGGCGTGCGACACCTGCGGCGCGCGGGTGTACCCCCGGCACGAGCAGAGCCCCCTCGTCTCCATCCAGGTGGGCGGCGAGGCGCAGCCGTCCGCAGTGGCCGTGGCCGAGCCCGTCCACCTCTGCCCGCGCTGCGGCTTCCGCGGGCACGGCACCAGCTACTTCTCCCGCGGCCTGCACGTGGCCGCCCTGGTGGGCCTCACCCTCATGACCGGCTTCATGATGGGGCTGGGAGGGCTGGCCTACTTCCTCATGCGCCACAACCACCGCGTCTGCCCGCGCTGCGGCCTGGCCTGGGGGCGGCACGGGATGTCCGTCCCCGCCGCGCTCCCCGCCACCGGCGGCCGCGTGACCACGCCGGACCCGGTGCCCTCCGCCGCGGGCGAGGGCATCCGGCAGGGGTGGGCGATCTTCCTCTTCATCCTGGCGGCGATCTTCGCCCTCATCGGCATCGGCGAGGGCACCGGCATGCTGCTGGTGATGGCCGGCATGACCGCCGCGGGGGGATACTTCGCCTTCCAGGGGGCCCGCAGCGCGCGCGAGCAGCGCCGCAACGCCCTGATCACCAGCCTCCAGCTCCCCGTGCTCCAGCTGGCGGGCCGGCGCAAGGGCGTGCTCACCGTCACCCAGGTGGCCGCCGAGCTGGGGTGGACGCTCCCCCGCGCCGAGAAGGTGCTGAACTCGCTGGACGACGGGCTGCGCGTCAGCTCGGACGTGACGGACGAGGGGGTGATCGTCTACTACTTCCGCGAGCTGATGCACCCGCCGGCCACGCCGCCGCTCCTGGCCGAGGCGCCGCCCCGGGACTCCGCGCAGTCGCAGCTGAACTGACGCCGCCCGCCGTCCGCCCGGAGGGGCCCCGCTTGAACGCGGGGCCCCTTCGCGTTTAAATTCAAGGTCTTACGGCTTTTCGGGAAGCTCGACCTCGGCGATCCCCGCGGCGCCGGCCTGCTTGGCCCGGTGCTTGGCGGCCGCCACCACCTGGCCCAGGTGGTCGAGCGACACCCAGCGCGCCGGGTCGATGTGCACCACGGCCGCCGAGAGCCCCGTCAGCGGGAAGGCGCGCTCCTGCCCGGAGCGGTCCACCCCGCGGTAGGTGCCGGCGCGCACCACCTCGTCCGAGAGGTGCCGGTGCAGCCCCGCGCGGAAGCGCTCGCGCGCGTCGGCGGCCAGGCGGCGGGCGTCGCCGGGGGCGCAGACCAGGACGAAGTCGTCGCCGCCCACGTGGCCCACGAAGGCGCCGCCGGCGCCCTGCCCGGCCGCCATCACCGCCGCGCCCGCCTCGCGGATGGCCTCGTCGGCCACGGCGAAGCCGAAGCGGTCCGAGAAGGGCTTGAAGTGGTCGAGGTCGAAGTAGCAGACGGCGAAGGGGTGCCCCGCCGCGCGCCGCCGCTCGATCTCGGCGTAGATGGCCTGGCCGCCGGGGAGCCCCGAGGTGGGGTTGCGGTCCAGCCCGCGCTGGGCCTGCCGGAGCAGCGCGTTGACGCGGGCCACCAGCTCGCGCGGGTCGAAGGGCTTGGCCAGGTAGTCGTCGGCGCCGGCGTCGAAGCCGCCCAGGCGGTCCTCGATGCGCCCCTCGCCGGTGAGGATGAGGACGGGGACGTGGGCCATGCGCGGGTCGGTCTTGATCTGCCGGCACACCTCGAAGCCGTCCGGGGTGCCCATGCGGTAGTCGAGCAGCACCAGGTCCGGCGCCCGGCGGCGCGCCTCGGCCAGGGCGCCGGCGCCGCTCTCGGCCGAGCGCACGCGGTGCCCGGCCGTTTCCAGGACCTCCTGCACCATGCGCCGGAAGTCCGCGTCGTCGTCCGCGAACAGGATCTCGCTCATGCCAGCCGCCGAACTCCGTCCGTGCCTGCCGTGACCGGGGTGCCGCTCCGCCGGGCCCGCGCCGCCGCCCTGCTGGCGGCCGCGCTGCTGCTGGGGCCGGTGCTGCCCGCGCACAATGTAGCACGTGCGCAGGCGCCCGCCACCGCGCGCCCCGCGCGCGACCTGGCGGCGCGCATCGACTCGATCCTCGGCCGCTCCGCCGTGCGCCGCGCGCACTGGGGGGTGGAGGTGCGCGACGCGGCCACCGGGCGGGTGCTCTACAGCCGCGACGCGGACCGGCTCTTCGTCCCGGCCTCGAACCTGAAGCTGGTGGTGGCGGCCGCGGCGGCGCACCACCTGGACCCGGGGTTCCGCTTCCGCACCACCCTCTCCGGCACCGGGCCGGTGCAGGACGGCGTGCTGCGGGGCGACCTGGTGCTCTACGGCCGGGGCGACCCGATGCTCTCGGCCCGCTACTTCCCCAGCCGCACCGCGGTGTTCGAGGCGCTGGCGGACTCGCTGCTGGCCCGCGGCGTCCGCGCGGTGGCGGGGGGCGTGGTGGCCGACGAGAGCTGGTTCGACGCCGACTACGTGCGGGGCGACTGGGAGAGCTACGACCTGCTCTGGTGGTACGCGGCGCCGGTCTCGGCGCTGGGGTTCAACGACAACTCCATCGACTTCCGGGTGGAGCCGGGGACGGCGGCGGGCGCCGCGGCGCGCATCACCTGGCAGCCCGAGAGCGGCTTCGTGGAGCTGGAGAACCGCACGCGCACCGTGGCCGCGGGGGGGTCGCACACGCTGGACTTCGAGCGCGTCCCCGGCACGCGGCGGGTGCGCGCGTACGGGCAGATCCCGCTGGGCACGGCGCCGGCCACCGAGAGCTTCGCGGTGGAGAGCCCGGCGCTCTACGCCGGCACGGTCTTCCGCGAGGTGCTGGAGCGCCGGGGCGTGCGCGTGGGGCAGGCGGAGGTGCGCGTGGTGTCGGACCCGGCGCGCTCCCCCGCCCGCGGGGCCGCGGCGCTGGCCGAGCACGCCTCGCCGCCGCTGGAGCGGGCGATCGGGCCGGTGCTGCAGCGCAGCCAGAACTGGTTCGCCGAGCAGCTGGCCAAGACGCTGGGGCGCGAGGTGCGCGGCGAAGGGTCGTGGAGCGCCGGGCTGGCGGTGGAGCGCGAGTTCCTGGTGCGGGTGGTGGGGGTGGACTCGGCGGACTTCGTGCTGCGCGACGCCTCGGGGCTCTCGGCCGGGAACCTGGTGACGCCGCGCGCGCTGGTGCAGATCCTGGAGTACGTGCGGCGCACGCCGCGGCAGGCGGTGGTCCGCCGCTCGCTCCCCGTCTCGGGGCGCGAGGGGTCGCTGCAGACGCGCCTGGGCGACCTGCCGGGGCGCGTGGCCGCCAAGACCGGCTACATCGGCAACGTGGACTCGCTGAGCGGCTTCCTGACCACCGACGCGGGGCGCGAGGTGGTGTTCGCCATCGTGGCCAACGCCTCGGGGCAGCCCTCGGCGCGGATGAAGGCCGCCATCGACGACGTGGTCCGGGCGATCGCCGCCGGGGCGCGGTGAACGGCGGTGCGAAGTGCGAAGTGCGAAGTGCGAAGTGCGAAGTGCGAAGTGCGAAAGTGCGAGAGTGTAAATCGCACCCACCTGTAGTTCTCCCCCTCCCCCAGGTTTTTTTGGGGGAGGGGGTCGGGGGGAGGGGGCCCGCAGGGCCTCACCATTCAGAGAGAGAATAGGGTTTCGATGAAGCGTTTCGGGATGATGGTGCTGATGGCGTCCGCGCTGGCGGCGTGCGGCGGGAGCCGCCCGGTCGTGCGCCCGGCGCCGCAGCCGGTCGACAGCGCGCTCGCCGCCGCCACCTTCGACAGCGCGTGGACCCTGATCCACCGCTCGCACTTCGACCCCACCTTCAACGGGGTGGACTGGGTGGCGCTGCGCGGCGAGCTGCGCCCCCGCGCCGTGGCCGCGCACAACGTCGGCGAGCTGCGCGGCGTGATCGTGGAGATGCTCGGGCGGCTCCGCCAGTCGCACTTCTACGTCATCCCCGGCGAGGTCGACGAGGCCATCACCGTGGACGCGGCCGAGGTGGAGGACGAGGAGGAGGGGGATGACGCCGCCGCCGTGGACTCGCTGGCGGTGGAGGCGGACGAGGAGGAGGACCGTCCCGGCGACCTGGGACTCGACGTGCGCCTGGTGGACGGCCGCTTCGTGGTGACGCGCGTGGAGCGCGGCGGCGCCGCCGAGGCCGCCGGCGTGCGCCCGGGGTGGGTGATCGACGCCGTGGGAAAGGCCTCCAGCACCCGCATCCTCGAGGCGATCCGGGCCGTCACCGAGAGCGCCGACCCGCGCACCGCGCACTTCTACGCCGTCTCCGGGCTGCGCGGCGCGCTGGTGGGCCCGGTGGGCACCACCGTCACCATGCGCTTCCTCGACGCGGCCGACCGGCGCGTCACCCTGCGGCTGGCCCGCCGCCCCGTGCCCGGCGAGCTGAGCAAGTTCGGCAACCTCCCCGAGGTCCCCACCGTGCTGGAGTGGGAGCGCCTCACCGGCGAGGACGGCACGGTGGTGGGCGTCATCCGCTTCAACATCTGGCTCCCCGCCCTCTCGCGGCGCTTCGACGAGGCGCTCGACCGGCTGCGCGACGCCGACGGCATCGTCATCGACCTGCGCGGCAACCCGGGGGGCGCCGGCGGCATGGCCATGGGGGTGGGCGGCCACTTCACCCCCGCGCGCGACACGCTGGGCACCATGATCACCCGCCAGCAGCGGCTGTACTTCATCACCAACCCGCGGCGGGTGGACACGCAGAGCCGGCCGGTCGAGCCGTACGCCGGCCCGGTCGCCATCCTCACCGACGCGCTCTCGGTGAGCACCTCCGAGATCTTCGCCGGGGGAATGCAGAAGATCGGGCGCGCCCGCGTCTTCGGCGAGACCACGCAGGGGGCCGCGCTCCCGGCGCTGATGCAGAAGCTCCCCAACGGCGACGTGCTGGTGCACGCCTTCGCCAACTTCACCGGCCCCAACGGCGAGGCGTGGGAAGGGGCCGGCGTGGTCCCCGACGAGCCGGCCCCGCCCACCCGCGAGGCCCTGCTCGCGGGGCGCGACCCCGCGCTCGACGCCGCCCGGCGGTGGATCGCCGGGCAGAAGCGGCGGGGAAATCCCTGAGTCCTGAGTCCTGAGTCCTGAGTCCTGAGTCCTGAGTCCTGAGTCCTGAGTCCTGAGTCCTGAGTCCTGAGTCCTGAGTCCTGAGTCCCCCAGTGGACACGGCCGGCCGTCCGCCGGCATCCCGGCGGCTCCCCCGCGAGGGGCGCCGCCATGCACAACCCGAGGAGAGACCATGCAGCTCGCTCGCACCCGCACGCTCGGCCTGGCACTGGCCGCCGTGCTCGCCCTTCCGGCCCTGGCCGACGCCCAGCCGCTGCCGACGGCCAAGCAGGTCATCGACCGCTACATCGAGGCCGTCGGCGGCCGGCAGGCGCTGGCCAACCGCCAGTTCCGCCACACCGTGGCCGAGATGGACATGCCCTCCGCCGGCATGCGCATGACCATCGAGACCTTCCAGGCCCGCCCCAACCGGCTCTTCGTGAAGAGCGAGATCCCGGGGATGGGTGCCATGGCCTACGGCTTCGACGGCACCGTGGCGTGGATGAACAACCCGATGCAGGGCCCCTCGCTCACCGAGGGGAAGGAGCTGGAGCAGCGCCAGCGCGAGGCGGACTTCGACTCCTCCATCAACTACGAGAAGTACTTCCCCACCATGGAGACGGTGGAGCGCACCGAGATGGGCGGCCGCGCCTGCTACAAGCTGCGCCTGGTGACCGCCGGCGGCGACGAGATCTTCCAGTGCTTCGACGTGGAGAACGGGCTGCTGGTGGGCTCCACCGCCAAGCAGGCGTCGCAGATGGGCGAGATCGAGGTCGTCACGCTCTTCACCGACTACCAGGACCACGGCGGCCTGAAGCTCCCCATGAAGATGACCAGCACCATGATGGGGCAGCAGATGAACGTCACCATGAAGTCGGTGAGCTTCGAGCCGTTCGACCCGTCGGTCTTCGAGCTCCCCGCCGAGATCCGCGCGCTCAAGCAGCCCCGCAACTGAGCCCGGCTCCTGCCGCCGCCCGGCCCCCGTGGCCGGGCGGCGCCCGTCGCCCCGCCCGATGATCGAGCTCGCAGCCCTCGGCAAGGCGTACGGCGAGCTGCGGGCGGTGGACGCCCTCACCCTCCGCGTGGCGCCCGGCGAGGTGTACGCCCTGCTGGGCGCCAACGGCGCCGGGAAGACCACGGCGCTCCGCTGCCTGGCCACCCTCCTCCGCCCCACCTCCGGCACCGCCCGCATCGCCGGGTTCGACGTGCGCACCCACCCGCTGGAGGTGCGCCGCCGCCTGGGCTTCCTCGCCGCCTCCATGGGGCTCTACGCCCGCCTCACCCCCCGCGAGCTGCTGCGCTACTTCGCCGTCCTCCAGGGGCTCCCCGAGGGCGAGGTCCGCGCGCGGGTGGAGGAGGGGGTGGAGCGCTTCGGCATCGCCGACTTCGCGGACCGGCTCTGCGGCAAGCTCTCCACCGGGCAGCGGCAGCGCGTCTCCATCGCCCGCGCGGTGGTGCACGACCCGCCCGCCCTGGTGCTCGACGAGCCCACCCTGGGGCTCGACGTGCTGAGCGGCGAGACCATCTACCGCTTCATCGACGACGCACGGGCGCGCGGCCGGGCCGTCCTCTTCTCCACCCACCAGATGTCCGAGGTGGAGCTGCTGGCGGACCGGGTCGGGATCCTGGCCGGCGGCCGTTTGGTGGCCGAGGGGACGGTGGACGCGCTGGTGCGCGGCGCCGGCGAGACCAGCCTGGCGCGGGCGTTCCTGCGCATCGTGCGCGAGGCGGCGTGAGGGCGCGCGCCGCGCTCGCCGTGCTGGGGAAGGAGCTGCGCGAGACGCTCCGCGACCGGCGCACGCTCTTCATGATGGTGGTGCTCCCCACCCTCCTCTACCCCGCCCTCTTCCTGGCCGTGGAGCAGATGGCGCTCCTGGGGCAGCGGCGGCTCGGCGGGCGCGACGCGGTGGTGGCCGTGGCGGGGGCGGACCGCGAGCTGGCCGCCTTCCTGGCCCGCGACCCGGCGCTGCGCCTGGCCCCGCCGGAGAGCGCCTCGGCGGCCGCCGTGCGGGGCGGTGGCGTGGAGGCGGCGGTGGTGGTGGAGGGCGCTGCCGGGACGCGGACGGCGCGGGTGCTCTTCGACGGCTCCAGCGACCGCTCGCGCCGCGCGCAGGGGCTGGTGGCGGCGCGGCTGGACGCGTGGGGCGACACGCTGCTGGCCCGGCGGCTGCGCGGCGCGGGGCTCCCGCCCGGCTTCGCCACGCCGCTGGCCGTGCGCGACTCCTCCGTCGCCACCGCCGAGGAGACGGGGGGCTACGCGCTGGGCCGCTTCCTCCCGGTGGTGCTCATCCTGATGACGCTGCTGGGCACCTTCTACCCGGCCATCGACCTGGCCGCCGGCGAGAAGGAGCGCGGCACGCTGGAGACGCTGCTCACCGCGCCCGTCCCGGCCCGCGAGATCGTGGCCGGCAAGTTCGCGGCGGTGGCCACCATCGGCTTCGCCTCGGCGGTGGCGAACCTGGCGAGCATGCTGCTCACCTTCCAGTCCGGGATGTTCCGCTTCACCCAGGCGGCGGGGGTGCGCTTCACCGTGGCGCCGGGGAGCGCGCTGGTGGTGCTGCTGGGGCTGGTGCCGCTGGCGGTGCTCTTCAGCGCGCTCTTCCTGGGGGTGGCGGTGCGCAGCCAGTCGTTCAAGGAGGCGCAGAACGCCCTCACCCCGGTGCAGCTCGCCAGCACCCTGCCGGTGTTCGTCATCTCCATGCCGGGGATCGACTTCACCCCCGCGCTGGCCGCGGTCCCGGTGGCGGGGCTGGCCATGCTCTTCCGCGAGCTGATGACGGGCACGGCCGCGCTCCTCCCGTCGCTGGTGGCGCTCCTCTCCACCGCGGCGTACGCGGGGCTGGCGCTGGCCTTCGCCGCGCGCGCCTTCGGGCGCGAGGAGGTGCTCTTCGGCGGCGGGTCGGGCGCGGCGCCGCGGACGGCGTGGGGCGAGCGGCTGCGGGCGTGGCGCGCGGCGGACCGGGGCGTGCCGCTCCCCGCCGAGGCGCTGGCGTTCATCGCCGTGGTGGCCCTCCTCTTCTTCCACCTGGGCGGGCGGCTGCAGGGCGCGCTCGGCGAGCGCGGGCTCCTCCTCTCCGAGTGGCTGCTGCTGGGGCTCCCGGCGGTGGCGTTCGCGGTGGCGGGGCCCTACGACCTGCGGCGCACCCTGACGCTGCGCGTGCCGCGGCCCCGCGCGCTGGCCGGGGCGCTGCTGATCGCGCTGGGCGGGATGCCGCTGGGGTGGGCCATCGGCTGGCTGCAGATCCGGCTCGGCCTCTTCCCGGTGGACACGGAGTTGCTGCAGGCGCTGGAGCGGCTGGTGACGGCCACGGACCTGCGGCGCTTCCTCTGGCTCCTCTTCCTGGTTGCGCTCACCCCGGCCGTCTGCGAGGAGCTCGTGTTCCGCGGCGTGCTGCTGCAGGGGCTCTCGCGCGAGGTGCGCGCCGGGCGGGCCATCGTCCTCACCGCGCTGGTGTTCGGCGCCTTCCACGTCTCCTTCGAGACGGCCATCCGCTTCATCCCCACGGCGTGGATCGGGCTGCTGCTGGGATACGTGGCCTGGCACACGCGCTCGGTGCTCGCGAGCATGCTGATGCACTTCGTGAACAACGGCGTGGCGGTGGCGATCGTCTCGCTCCCGGCGCTGCGGGGGCGGGTGATCGGCCCCGGCGGCGAGCCGGAGTGGGCGCTGGTGGCGGCGGCGCCCCTTGCGCTGGCCGCGGGAGTGTGGCTACTTCCCCGGCGCGCGGACAACGAAGTCCTAAGTCCTAAGTCCTGAGTCCTAAGTCCTAAGTAGCTCCGATGCAGTTCAGGACTTAGGACTCAGGACTAAAGAATTCCGGCCGAGCAGCGAACCCCGCTCCCAGGAGACCCGCATGATCGCCGCCGTGGTGCTGATCCGCGCCGTCCCGGGCGACGTCCCGGCGCTGGCCCGCCGCATCGCGGGCATCGAGGGGGTGGCCGAGGTCTACTCCGTCTCGGGGGAGTACGACCTGGTGGCCGTGCTGCGCGTGTCCGAGTACGAGCGCATCGCCGAGATCGTGACCGAGGAGATCTCGCAGGTGCAGGGGATCGAGCGCACCAACACGCTCACCGCCTTCCGCGTGTACTCCAAGCAGGACCTGGGCGCCGCCTGGGACATGTTCGACTGAGGAGCAGCGATGTACCCGGTTCTCATCGAGATCGGCGGGCTGAAGATCACCTCCTTCGGGGTGATGGTGGCCCTGGGCATCATCACCGGCGCCTGGATCGGCGCGCGCGAGCTGCGCCGCCGGGGGATGGACGGCGACCTGGCGTGGGACCTGGCCGGCTTCGGCGCCGTGTTCGGCATCCTGGGCGCTAAGCTCTACTACATGATCCTGCACTGGGACCTGACGCTGGCGGACCCGGGGCGGGCGCTCTTCTCGCGGGCGGGGCTGGTGTGGTACGGCGCCTTCATCGCCGGGACGCTCGCGTGCATCTGGCGGCTGAAGCGGCTGAAGGTGTCGGTGCTGCGCGTGGGCGACGCGCTGGCGCCGGGGATGGCGCTGGGCTACGGGGTGGGGCGCATCGGCTGCTTCCTGGTGGGCGACGACTGGGGGAGCCCCACCACGCTGCCGTGGGGGGTGAAGTTCCCGATCGGGGCGCCGCCCTCCACCGCCGGCAACCTGCGCGCGTTCGGCGAGGAGGTGCCGGCGAGCATCCCGGACACGGAGGTGCTGGCCGTCCATCCCACGCAGCTGTACGAGACGGGGATGTCGCTGATCGTCTTCTTCATCCTCTGGCGGCTGCGCCCCAGGCTCGCCACCACCGGGATGCTCTTCTACCTGTGGCTGGCGCTGGCGGGGGTGGAGCGGTTCATCGTGGAGATCTTCCGCGCCAAGGACGACCGCTTCCTGGGCGTGTTCTCGGTGGCGCAGCTCATCAGCGTGGGATTGGTCCTGATCGGCGCGTGGGGGATGTCGCACGTGGCCCGGCGCGCGCACGCACAGACCACCCCGAACCCCGCCGCGGCGTAGGAGTCCAGCTATCCCGGGGCGGTTGAAACCGCAGCAACAACGGCACGAAGTCCGCCTGCGCGGACTGCAGGCCGCCTCCGGCGCCACACCCTCGACCCCAGAGACAATCCCCAGGCTTCCCGGGCAGACGCGAGCGGAAACGCGCGGATGCCCGGCCCCGGGAGTCCGCGCAGGCGGACTTCGTGCCGTTGTTGCCGCGAATTCATTCGCCACCTGGACCGCACCGTGTGTTTGCTGGCACACCGGTTGTCCGGAGTGTATCCTGTACCCCCTCGGTCGTGGTTCTTCTCCCCGTGCCAGAAAAGGGAGCCGCCGTGGGTTCGCACAAGCCGGACACCTACTCCACCGTATCGCCCTACCTGGTCGTCCACGGCGCCGAGGGCACGATCGAGTTCCTCGTGCACGTCTTCGGCGCCGTCGAGCTGCGCCGCTTCCCCGCGCCCGACGGCAGGATCGCGCACGCGGAGGTGCGCATCGACGACACGGTGGTGATGCTCGCGGACGACGTCGAGGGGTGGCCGCCCGTCCCGTCGAACGTGCACGTCTATGTCCCGGACGTGGACGCCACCTACCGGCGCGCGCTGGAGCGGGGCGCGACCTCCGTGCAGGAGCCGATGCAGAAGGACGACCCCGACCGGCGCGCCGGGGTGAAGGACGCCGGCGGGACGACCTGGTGGATCGCCACGAAGGTCGAGTAGTCGAACCCTCAGACCGGAGGTGACACGATGCTGCTCATCCGCGAGGTCTTTCACTGCAAGCCGGGGAAGGTGCGGCCGCTGGTCGAGAAGTTCCTCGAGATGTCCCGGATCGGCGAGCGGAAGGGGTGGGGGAAGATGCGGGTGATGACCGACCTCGCCGGCGAGCGCTACTGGACGCTGGTGGCGGAGATGGAGGTGGAGAGCATGGAGGCCTTCATGCAGATGGGGCAGGGCGAGGAGGACATGAAGGAGTTCGAGGAGCTCATGCAGGACTACCACGAGCTCGTCGAGTCCGGGAGGCGGGAGATCTACAACCTCGAAGGCTGAGCGGTCACTCCGGGCGGCGGGCGTACTGCTCCAGGAAGCCGCACCGCACGCAGCGCATGGCCGTGATGGGGATCTGCGCCCGACCCTTCAGCCGGATCCCCGTCCAGAAGCTCCGCTCCGGCATCCCCTCCACCCACCGCGCCGGCTTGGCGCTCCCGCCGTCCACTTCCAGGACGAACCCCGCCTCCATCTTGCTCCCGCACTTGGGGCAGCGCGTCATGACGCACCTGCCGGCCGCAGCGTCAGGCGGCTGACGGCGCGCGCCTCCGCCTTCTCCCGCTCCAGCGGGATCCGCCAGAGCCGCCCCGTGCGCCAGAGCGGCGTCTGGTCGCGGTAGTGGCGCGAGAAGGGGATCCCCGACTGCCCCGTCGGCACCACGAAGCCGCCCGCACCGTCGGGATCGCCCATGTCCACCACGTGCCGCTGGCTGGGACCGTAGGCGTTCACGAAGGGCGGCTGGCGCGCCCCGTATCCCGCCACGTTGACCGTGTGGGGCGACCCCGGGCTGGGGAAGGGCGCGATGTTCAGGCGGAAGGCGCGGTCCAGCGCCTTCACCACCCCCAGCGGGTGGTTGATCTCGGTGTGGTGCAGTTCTCCCCAGGTGGCCCCGCCCGCCTCCTGCACCGCCTCGCGCATCGCCGCCGCCGAGAGGGCGCCGAGCGTCTCCGCCGAGTCGGTGGACACGTCGTCCACCCAGGCGCCGCCGCCGCGCACCAGCACCCGCTCCAGCGCCGAGCGGGGGAAGTACGGCGCCTGCCCGCGGAACTCGTCGTGCCCCACCTTCACCCGCAGCCGCTCGAACCAGATGTAGAAGAGCGCCGCCGCCCGCGAGTCCACCCGCGCCTCGCCGTCCCAGCCGCGCAGTGTGCGCTCGGCCTCCGCCTCGCCGGCCAGCGAGGCGGCGCGCACCGCCCAGGGGAGGTAGCGCCGGGCGAAGGCGTCGCGCACGTCCATCTGCTGCCGGGCCACGTCGTCGGCGGTGAGGCCGCGGGCGGGCTCCACCAGCTCGCGGATGCGCGTGGCCCGGAAGGGCTCGGCCCAGTTGGTGGCGATCAGGTGGGGATACGCGGGCCCCACCTGCCGGTTGTTGGCCGTCACCACGAAGCCGTCGCGGGGATTGAGGACGTGCGGGTGCTGGTCGAAGTCGAGGTACCCCGTCCATTCCCCCTCGCCCGTCCACCCGGGGACGGGGAGCACTCCGTCGCCGCCGGCGCGCACGGGGACGCGCCCGCCCATCCAGTAGCCGATGGCGCCGTCCGCGTCGGCGAACACCACGTTCTGGTGCGGGTTGTTGAAGCCGCGCAGCGCCGCGGTGAACTCGGCCGCGCTCCGCGCCCGGTTCATCCCCAGCAGCGCCACCACCTCGGTGGAGGGGTCGTGCGCCGTCCAGCGCATGGCGAGCACGCGCCCGCCCGCGCGGTCCTCCTGCACGTCCGAGATCACCGGCCCGTGCCGGGTGGTCCGCACCTGGTGGATCACCGGCTCGCCGCCCTTCACGCGGATGGTCTCGGGGCGCACGGTGAAGTCGGCCCACCCGTCCGGGGTGCGGTAGCGCCGCGGGTTGGCCGAGTCCGCCTGCTCCACGAAGAAGTCCACGTCGTCGGTCATGGCGTTGGTGTAGCCCCAGGCCACGCGCCGGCCGTGGCCGATGACCACCACCGGCACGCCGGGGATCATCATCCCCGCCACCTCGATGCCGCCGCCGTGCAGGGCGCCCAGGTACCAGAGCGAGGGCGCCCGCAGCGCCAGGTGCGTGTCGTTGGCCAGGATCGGCTTGCCGGAGCGGGTGCGCGCGCCGCCGATGACCCACGCGTTGGAGGCGCGCGCCGCCGAGACCGTCTCCAGCACGTACGCCGTGCGCGCCGACATGGCGGGGAGCGGCACGGGACCCGAGACGCGCGACCCGGGCGCGCCCTGCGGCGCCGGCGCGGGCGGCGCCGTCCCCTTCCCGCGCCACTCGGCGTCGTCGCCCAGGATGGTGAGCCCCGAGTCGGGGTACGCGGGATAGACGTCGCGGGCCAGTTCGGGGCCCACGGCGTCGATGGCCCGCTGCACGTCGATCCCCGTGTTCCAGTCCGACAGGTCCCACGCCATGATCTTGGCGATGGAGAGCGTGTTGCGGATGGTCCACGGCTCGGGGCGGAAGCGGAGCGCCATGAACTCGGGGGGAAGGGGGCGGCCGCCGCCGGTGATCCAGGCGTTGACGCCGTCCGCGTACGCCTGCAGGAGGGCGCGCGCCTCGGCGGAGAGGGCGCGCTCGTTGTCGGCGGCGGCGCGCCCCATCCCCACGGTGCGGAGGAAGCGGTCCGTCTCCACCAGCTGCGGGCCCATCACCTCGGCCATGCGGCCGTCGGCCACGCGGCGGAAGAACTCCATCTGCCAGAGGCGGTCCTGCGCGTGCACGTACCCGACGGCGCGGAAGAGGTCCGCCTCGCTCCCGGCCCAGAGGTGGGGCACGCCCAGCGAGTCGCGCCACACCTCCACCGGCGCGGAGAGCCCGGCGAGGGCGGCGCCGCGGGTGGGGTCGGCCTCGGCGCGGCCCAGGTACCAGCGCGCGCCCACCGCGGCCAGCAGCACGAGCGCGAGGAGCCCGAAGAGCGCGTAGGCGAGCTTCTTCATGGGGAGGCGAGGGGTGGAGACGGCGTCTCGGGAGCGGGAGAGGGGACCGCGTCATGATGCGCGCGGCCACGCCCCCGCGCAACCCCAACCCGGCAAAGACCTTGCGCCGCACGGGGAACAAAGCGTAGCTTCGGGCGGCTATAACGGCCCCGACCGGCTTCGTCGGGGCCGTTGGCCTTTGCGGCGGGGCACCTCTCCGCCCCACGTTCGATCATTCCCGGGACCACCGATGCCACGCTCGCGCCCGTTCGCCCTCTGCCTGCTCGCCGGCTCCGTCCTCGCGCTCGCCGCCGCCCCCGCGCGCGCCCAGGACATCCGCTCCCCCTTCCGCTACCTGGACCAGAAGCAGGGAGTGAGCGCCTACGCCGGCTACCTGTTCACCAGCCCCGGGCTGAGCCTCACCGACTCCACCTCCGCCGAGTTCGGGCCGCGCTCCGCGCCGATCGTGGGGCTGCGCTACCAGATCCGGCTGAGCGGCCCGGTCACGGGCGAGCTGGGGCTGGCCTTCAGCCCCACCGAGCGGCGCGTCTTCCAGGCGGCGGTGAACGCCGACTCCAGCGAGATCATCCCCATCCCCACCGGGCGCACCGCCGAGGTGCCGCTGGCGATGGCCGAGGCGGGGATCCGCTTCCACATCACCGGACCGCGCACCTGGAACGGGCTGGCCCCCTTCGTCCTGGGCACCGGCGGGCTGGTGGACGACCTCTCCGGCAGCGACCCGGCCGACGAGGACATCCAGGAGGGGAAGCGCTTCGACTTCGGCCCCTCCTTTGCATTCGGTGTGGGAGCCGGGACGGACTGGTTCCCCACCTCGCGCCTGTCGGTGCGGGCGGAGCTCCACGGGCGGCTCTGGCGGTTCACCGCGCCCGAGGGCTTCACCCCCCAGGGGCGCGAGGAGATCCGCGAGTGGAAGGGGAACGGCGCCCTCACCATCGGCGGGGTGTTCCACTTCTAGCAGCGCGGGAGAGCGGCGGATGGCGACGGACTTCAGCAACCTGCACGACTTCTCCACCATGACCGACGACGAGGTCTACGACGTCGTGGTGGAGGCCCTGCGCGAGTACCCGAACCTGGACCTGGGGTGGATCGACGTGGCCGTGCGCGACGGGCACGTCACCCTCTCGGGGCGGGTGGCCACCGACGGCGAGCTGCAGGTGGCCGAGAAGGTGGTGCTGGACATCCTGGGGATCGAGCACTTCACCAACGAGCTGGTGGTGGACGAGCTGCACCGCGACACGGCGCCCGAGGCGGCCGACGAGGCGGCGGCGCTCGACGCCGAGGTGGACGACCAGCTGGGCGCGCCGGCCCCCGACCAGTCCGACACGGCCGAGCACCTGGTGGAGGACCTGGACGCCGCCACCTTCGGCACGCACAACCCGCAGCAGGCCATGATGGACGGGACGTCGTACTCCCCGCCCGACCGGCCGATCCCCGACGGCTACCTGTCGCACGAGGACCACTGACGCGAGACGGGCCCCGGCTTCCGCCGGGGCCCGCCGCCTTTCTCACCCCTCCGGCCCCTCGCCGGGGGGCGGATCGCCCAGGGACTCGGCGCGCGCGGGCGAGGGGTCGCCGGAGGTCTGCGGCACCACGTCGCCGTGCGTCTCGCCGGGGCGGTCGGTGCGCACGGTGAGCTGGTTCACCACCCCGCGCACCCCGGGCGTCTCCCAGGCGTCGTCCCAGGCGTAGCGCGCCTCCAGGAAGTCGTCCACCTCGCCGGTGAGCGTCACCACGCCGTCCTCCACCGCCACGTCGATGCGGTCCACGTCCAGCCACGCGTCCTGGTACATCCGCGCGCGCACGGCGTGCGCCAGGTCGTCGTCGGTGGGCTCGCCGCGGTAGTCCCCCTCGTTCCACCGCTGCGGGCCGTGGCGCGGCTGCCCGTACTCGGGGTGGCGCCGGTACGCCTCCTCGGGGACGAAGGGCTCGCGGGCGAAGCCGCGGTCGTACCCGCGCGCCTGCGAGGGGCGCGCGCCGTACGCGGGCCCCTCGTACGCCGGGCCGTAGGCGCCGCGGTCGTAACCCCCGCCGCTCCACCCGCGCGGCGGCTCCCAGCGGCCGAAGCGCATGCGCCGCGACCCCTGGACGGCGCCGCGCCAGCCGAAGTCGTAGCCGTAGCGCGGGCGCGGGCGGGGAGGCAGGGCGCCGTACGGGCGCCATCCGCCGCGGCGCGGCATCCAGTCGTGGTCGTAGCTCATCGCGTCTTCCTCCCGGTCGCCGGTCCTCGTCGCTATCGACCGCGCGGCGCGCAAGACGCGTTCCCCCGAGCGGCCATCGGGCGAATGAATTCGCGGCAACAACTGCACGAAGTCCGCCTGCGCGGACTCCAGACGGACACCTCCGGAGCCGTGGTCGCCCGTAGGGTGCGACGCATGCGTCGCCCGTGCCCGCACCGCCTGTTCACCGGGCGGCGCGGGGATTAGCTTGCGCCGATGCCCGGGACCCCGCGGACCGCCACCGCCTTTCCTGTCGCCCCGCTCGGCGCCGTGCTGGCCGGCGGGGCCAGCCGCCGCTTCGGGAGCCCCAAGGCGCTGGCGGAGGTGGGTGGCCGGACGGTGCTGGAGCGAGTGCTCGACGCGCTGCGCGCCGCGCTCCCGGACGTGGTCCTCATCGCCCATCACCCGGAATGGCCGGTGCCGCCCGGAGTGCCGGTGCACCCGGACGACCGGCCGGGGCTCGGGCCCCTCGGCGGCATCCGCACGGCGCTGCGGCTGGCCGCGGAGGCCGGGCGCCCGGGCGCGCTCTGCCTGGCCTGCGACCTCCCCTTCGCCTCGGCTGCGCTGCTGCGGCTGCTGCTGGCGCGCGCCGCGGCGGAGCCGGAGCGGATCGTGGCGCCCGAGCGCGAGCCGCTCTGCGCGTACTATCCCGTGGCGTGCCTCCCCGCGCTGGACGCCCTGCTCGAAGCCGGCGAGCGCCGGGCCGCCGCGCTGGCGGAGCGCTTCCCCGCGCTACGCGTGCCGCCGGCCGACCTCAGCGCGGCCGGCGACCCGGACGTGCTCTTCCTCAACCTGAACACCCCGGACGACCTCCGCCGCGCCCGCGAGATCGCCTCCCATGTCCCAGCCTGAGCCGCCGCCGGCGGTCTCCATCGTCGGCAAAAAGAACAGCGGGAAGACGACGCTCACCGTGGCGCTGGCCGCGGAGCTGAAGCGGCGCGGCTGGCGCGTGGCCACCCTCAAGCACGGACACCACGCCTTCGAGACCGACAAGCCCGGCCGCGACAGCTGGCGCCACTTCCACGAGGGCCAGGCGGAGGCCACCCTGATGGTGGGCACGGGGAAGGTGGCGCTGGTGATGCGCTTCGACGGCGATCCCGACCCGCAGGCGCTCCTGCGCGACTTCTACGCGGGGCGCGGCTACCACCTGGTGCTGGTGGAGGGATACAAGGCGGGACCCTTTCCGAAGATCGAGGTCTTCCGCCGCGCCGTGCACGAGCGCCCCCTCCTCGACCCGGACGACGCCGGCGCGGGCCTCTTCCTGGCCGTGGTGACGGACGATCCGGAGCTCCGCGCCGCCTGCCCCGTCATCCCCCTCGACCCGGCGGACCCCGCGGGCGCGCACGTGGCGCGCGTGGCGGAGCTGCTGGAGGCGCGCTTCCTCCGCCGATGAGCCGGGCGCGCGCGGCGGACTGGCTGACGGCCGGCGAGGCGCTCGCGGCCATCCTGCGCGGCGTGCGCCCGCTCGGCGCGGAGGAGCGCCCGCTGGCCGAAGCGCTGGGGAGCGTGCTCGCGGAAGACGTCGTCTCCCCGGTGGACCTGCCCCCGTGGGACAACAGCGGGATGGACGGCTTCGCCGTGCGCGCGGACGACGTGCGCGGGGCCGCGCCCGGGCGCCCACGCGAGCTGCGCGTGGTGGACGACGTGCCGGCGGGGCGCTTCGCCGGCCGCGCGGTGGGCCCCGGCGAGGCGATCCGGGTGATGACCGGCGCGCCGGTGCCGGCGGGGGCGGACGGCGTGGTGCGCGTGGAGCACACCGACGGGGGGAGCGGGATCGGCACGGAGGCGGGGCGGGTGGCCGTCTTCTCGGACGAGGACGCGGGCCGCAACGTGCGCCCGCGCGGCGAGGACGTGCGCGCGGGGACGGTGGTGCTGCCCGCGGGGCGGGTGCTGCGCGCCCCCGAGCTGGCGGTGGCGGCCGCGGTGGGGCGCGCCCGCCTGTCCGTGGTCCGCCGCCCCCGCGTGGCCGTCCTCGCCTCCGGCGACGAGCTGGTGGAGGTGGAGGACTTCGAGGCGGTGCGGGCGGGGCGGAAGATCGTCTCCAGCAACGGCTACGCGCTGGCCGCGCAGCTCGCCGAGAGCGGGCTGGAGGCGCTGTCCCTCGGCATCGCGGCCGACGACCCGGCCAGCCTGCGCGCGCACCTGGAGCGTGCCCGCGGCTGCGACGCGCTGGTGACCACCGCCGGCGTCAGCGTGGGCGAGCACGACCACGTCCTGCGGGTGATGGGGGAGCTGGACGCCGAGGTGGCGTTCTGGCGGGTGAAGGTGCGCCCCGGCTCCGCGCTGGCGTTCGGGCGGGTGGGGGCGCTGGGGGGGATTCCCTGGTTCGGGCTCCCCGGAAATCCCGTCTCCACGCTGGTGGGATTCGAGCTGTTCGTGCGCCCCGCGCTCCTGCGCATGTGCGGCCGCACGCGCGTCTTCTCCCCGACGATCGAAGTGACGATGCGCGACGCCTACCCGGCGAAGGGGGAGCTGACGCACTTCCCCCGGGTGCGGCTGCAGCGCGAGGCGGACGGCGGCACCTCCGCCTTCCTCACCGGCGCGCAGGGCTCGGGGGTGGCCACCTCGATGGCCGCGGCGGACGCGCTCCTCGTCGTCCCCCCCGGCGAGGGCGCGCGCCCCGGCGAC
>DASUNK010000064.1:0-2382 GCA_036277195.1 Longimicrobiaceae bacterium
GTCTTCGAGGTGGTGCGGGTGCCGTGATCCCCTTCCGCCGCCGGCGCCGCGCGGCGGGGCGTCCGGCGCCCGCCGTCCCCGCGCCGCGGCCGCCCGCGCTGGCGGAGGTGATGCGCCAGGTGCGGCGGGTGGAGCTGCGCACGCGCGGGCTGGTGGCCTCGCGCTTCAGCGGCGAGTACCACTCGGTGTTCAAGGGACAGGGGATCGAGTTCGTGGAGGTGCGGGAGTACCTCCCGGGCGACGACGTGCGCACCATCGACTGGAACGTCTCGGCCCGCACCGGCGGCGTCTTCGTGAAGAAGTACGTCGAGGAGCGCGAGCTGACCGTGCTGCTGGCGGTGGACCTCTCCGGGTCGCAGCGCTTCGCCACGCGCGGGCGCTTCAAGGCGGAGCTGGCGGCCGAGGTGGCGGCCACGCTCGCCATGTCGGCGGTGCGCAACAACGACCGGGTGGGGCTGCTGGTGTTCACCGACCGGGTGGAGGCGTTCGTCCCCCCGCGCAAGGGACGGCGCCACGTGCTGCGCATCATCCGCGACCTGCTGGCCTTCCGTCCCGCGGGGCTGGGGACGGACCTCCCCGCCGCGCTCGCCTACGCCGCGCGGCTGCTGCGCTCGCGCTCCATCGTCTTCCTCCTCTCCGACTTCCAGGGCTCCGACGCGCAGGCGCTGGAGCGCACGCTCGGCGTCGCGTCGCGCCAGCACGACGTGGTGCCGGTGTCCCTCACCGACCCGGCGGACCTGGAGCTCCCCGACGCGGGGCTGGTGCGGCTGCTGGACCCCGAATCGGGCCGGACCCTGCTGGTGGACTCGGGAGACGACGACGTGCGCGCGCGCTACGCGGCGGCGGTGGCCGGGCAGCGGGCCGTGCTGCGCCGCCTCTTCCGCCGCCTGGGCCTGGACGAGATCGAGCTGCGCACGGACCAGCCGGTGGCGAACGCCGTGCTCTCCTTCTTCCGGCGCCGCGAGCGCCGCCTCCGGCGATGAGGGCGCGGGCGGGCGGGGCCCCTCCCTGCTCGCTCAGGCTCGCTGTCCCTCCCCCGTGCCGGGGGAGGGACATGTCAGGTGTATGGGTCGCTCCGCTCCGCTCCGGCTCGACTCTGGCGGCCACCTGCGCGGGACCGGGGAATCGCGTCCGAAATCCCCCTCCCCCGGAACGGGGGAGGGACAGGCGAGTCTTGCGAGCCAGGGAGGGGGCCCGCCGGAGCGCGCCGGCAATCCTCTGCATCCTCCTGGGCTTCCTCGCGTCGCCGCTCGCCGCGCAGGTGTTCCCCAACCCGATGGTGCGCTTCGGGAAGGCGCTGGCGGCGCCCGACACGGTGACGGTGGGCGACCGGATGCGGGCCGTGGTCGCGCTCCGGCTGCCGCCGGGCACCCGCGTCGAGGGGAAGGTGGCGCCGGACCCCCGGGGGCGCGTGCAGGGCGTGGGGCCGGTGCGCGTCACCCCGCCGGACCGGCGGGACCCGGCGCACCGGCTGGAGGCGACGCTCGTCGGCTGGGTGGCGGACACGCTCCCCCCCGCGCGCATCGACGTCACCGTGCGCTACGCCGACGGGCAGGTGCGCTACCTCGCCGTCCGGCTCGACCTGCCGCGCGTGCGCTCCGTGCTCCCCGCGGACACGGCGGGCCTCCAGCCCCGGCCCGCCAAGGACGTGCTCGGACCCGGCCAGGACTGGCGGCTGCTCGCCCTCCTGGCATTGGCGGCGCTCCTCCTCATCGCCCTGGTCGGCTGGCTGCTCTGGCGACGGCGGCGGAGGAGGCCTCCGGCGGCCGCGCCCGCCGCGGTGCGGGCGGACGCGCGCACCCGTGCGCTGGCGGCGCTGGAGCGCGCGCGCGCCTCCGGCTTCGCGCAGGCGGGGAACTGGAGCGCCTTCTACGCGCTGGTGAGCCGCGCGCTCCGCCGCTTCGCCGCCGAGACGCACGCGCAGTGGGGGATGGACCTCACCACCGCCGAGCTGCTGGCCCGCCTGGCCGAGGACCGCATCGAGCCCGGGCGGATCACCGTCCTCGCGCGGCTGCTGGGGCGAGCCGACCTGGCCAAGTTCGCCCGGCACCGGCTGAGCACGGAGGTGGCCGAGCGCGACCTGGCCGACGCCCGCCGCTGGGTGGAGACGTCCACCACCGCCCGCTCCGCCCCCGCGGCGGCCGAGCGGGAGGAGGTGGGCGTGCCGTGACCTTCCAGCTCGCGCACCCCTGGGCGCTGGCGCTCCTGCTCCTCCTGCCGGCGTGGCTCCTCTGGGCGCGCCGCCGGCCCGCGCCGGCGGTGGTCTTCGCCTCCGCGCCGGTGCTGGCGGCGGTAGCGCCGCGGAGCGGCCGGCTGCTCGGGCACCTCCCCGAGCTGGCGAGCGGGCTGGCCTTCGCGCTGCTGGTGGTGGCGCTCGCCGGG
>DASUNK010000065.1:0-3380 GCA_036277195.1 Longimicrobiaceae bacterium
GTCGCGCGCGGGCTCCGGGGCGGGCGTACTGCGCTCCGCGGGGCGCGGCGCCGGGGCTGGGGTCGTGGCCGCCGCCTCGTCCGGCAGGGGCCCGCTGGGGCCGATGCGGATGGTGCACGCCCCCAGCAGCGCCAGGAGCGGGAGCACGGCAAAACGGGAATGGGGTCGCGGCGCCATGACGCGTCCTCGGCCGGCGTGCGCGTGGGAGTCTCAAAGGAAAGCTGCAATAACTTGCATGCGGAACACTGCGCGCGCAAGGAATCCGTGCCGCTGGCCGACATGACGGCGCGGCGCTATCTTCCCCGCGCCACGCGGAGCCCCCGTGCGAACCCCGACCGACCCGGCCCCATGACCCGGAGCCCGAGCACCCCCGAGGGCGCCATCCGCGCCCGGTGGGAGAGCCTGAACGCGCGTCCCGGCGGCAAGCGGCTGTTCAGCTTCCTGCTCGGCCTGATGGTGCCGTACACGGGCACCGTCCGCCCGCGCGTGGAGGAGCTGCGCCCCGGCTACGCCCGCGTCTCCATGCGCGACCGGCGGCGCGTGCGCAACCACCTCAACTCGGTGCACGCCATCGCCCTGATGAACCTGGCCGAGGTGGCCACGGGGCTGGCGCTGAACTTCGACCTTCCCCCCGCGGCGCGCTCCATCCTCAAGGGCATCTCCATCGAGTTCCACAAGAAGGCCCGCGGCACGCTGGTGGCCGAGGCCACCGCCCCCGTGCTCGCCGGCAGCGAGGAGCGCGAGCTGGAG
This sequence comes from Longimicrobiaceae bacterium, assembly GCA_036277195.1. Taxonomy (GTDB): domain Bacteria; phylum Gemmatimonadota; class Gemmatimonadetes; order Longimicrobiales; family Longimicrobiaceae; genus Longimicrobium. The sequence goes on from DASUNK010000065.1 coordinate 751, forward strand.
GTGGAGACCGCCATCCGCGACGCGGCGGGCGACGTGGTGGCCACCGCCCGCGCCCGCTGGCTGATCGGCCCGCGCAGGTAGCCACCTTTTCGCATTCTCCGCGCCCCCTTCCAACCCCGCGCCGCCCGGCGGCATCGTATTGCAGTCCCGTCGTCCCGAGGGAACCCCATCCCCCGGGACGACGCCGTTCCACCTCCCGGAGTCCTGCCCATGCAGACGGCCGTTCGCTCCCTCCTCGCGCTCTGCGCCCTCTCCCTGCTCGCGCCCGCGGCCGTCCACGCCCAGCGGCAGGCGCGCGCCACGCTGGAGGTGGTGGTAATGGACCAGGGCACCCGCCAGCCGGTGGCGGGCGCCACCGTCCGCGTGAGCGGCGTGTCCCGGCCCGTGACCACCGACGCCGAGGGGCGGGCCCGCGTGGCGGGGGTGGAGGCGGGGGCGCGGCTGGTGGGGGTCACCCGGGTGGGGTACGCGCCGGCCCGCTCGATGGTGGAGTTCCCCGCGGGCGAGACGGTGGAGGCGGAGGTGCTCCTCCCCGCGCAGGCGGTGGAGCTGCAGACGCTGCGGGTGACCTCGTGGGGGCGGCGGACGGCGCTGGTGCGCAACGGCTTCTACGACCGCCAGCGGACGGGGATGGGGACCTACTTCGTCCGCGAGCAGATCGAGGCCATGCGCCCGATGCACCTGACCGACGTCATCCGCCGGGTGCGCGGCTTCCAGGTGATCCCCAAGCCCCGGGGCGGCGGCTACACGGTGGTCTCGCGCCGCTCGGTCAACGTCAGCGGCACCAGCATGTTCTGCTACCCGCTGGTGTTCGTGGACGGCGTCCGGCTGGGCAGCGACGCGCTCGACTTCGTCCCCTGGCACGAGGTGGAGGCCGTGGAGGGATACGCCGGCCCGGCCACCATCCCCCCGCAGTACAACCCCACCGGCACCGCGTGCGGCGTGCTCCTGCTCTGGACCCGTTCGGTGTGAGGGCTCAGGCCAGCAGGATGCTCGCGAAGAGGGTCAGCAGCCCGGCGACGAGCATCAGGAAGTTGTAGGCGAAGCCGAGCACGACGAACTTCACCCCCGTCTTGACCCACCCCTGCCCGTAGACGCGCTTCATGGCCAGGTAGATGTAGGGGAAGATCGCCATCCCCACCACCGTGCCCAGCGCGTCGTTCCCGATCACCACCAGCACGGTGGCGAGCAGGAAGACGAAGGCGTGCACGTGCAGCGCGAAGACGAAGTGCTCCACGTAGAAGCGCTTCCGCCGCGCGTAGAGGAGCTTCAGCACCAGCGCGAACACCGGCATCAGCGCGAACATCATGGTGGGGGCCAGGTCCAGCAGCTCGCCGACGACGGTACGGAAGGCCTCGTTCGGCGTCATGCGGTTGAAGCGCTCCACGCGCGACTGCAGCAGGCGGTTCAGCCGCGGGCTCGGGGTGCGGACGGTCATATCGTCCAGCCACCCGGCTCCTTGCGTCGCGGGGCCCTCCGGGTCGACCTCGGCAGAGTCGGGCGTCACCTGCACCCCCGCGCGCGCCCCTCCCACCCGCACCTCCTCGTTCACCACCGGGTTGCGCACGTCGGAGAGGAGCGAGAGCACCAGGAAGAAGACCACGCTGCACACCAGGTAGAGCCGGAAAGGCGGGATGTAGCGGGCGATGCGTCCGCCGGCGTACTCGGCGGTCAGGTGGCCGGGGCGGAAGAAGAGCGCGCCCAGGGTGCGCGGCAGCGTGGAGTTGAGGGCGAGCTGGTCGTCGAGCGCCTCCAGCACCATGCGGCGGAAGGAGACGCGGACCTCCACCTTCCGCTGCCCGCAGCTGGGGCAGAAGTTGCCCACGGTGGCGTCGCCGCAGTTGAGGCACGGCCGCTCGGGCGTGCGGCGCGAGCGGGGCCGGGGCCGCTTCGCGGGGGGGCGCTCCGCCGCGGGGGGAGCGGGGGCGGTCGGCTCGGTGGGAGGGGGCACGGGCGAAATCTGCGCGCGGAGGCGCCGGAGCGGAAGTCCGGCGCTCAGGCCGGGGCGGCGCCGGTGGCGTCCAGCCCCAGCTCGCGCAGCAGCCCGGCGCGCGCCTCGGCGATCATGCCGCGCACGCGCTCGCGCAGGGCGGGGACGTCTTCCAGGGTGAGGCCGCGCGTCTCCACCGGCTCCAGTACCCGGGCCATGGCGCGCGCGCGGCGCACCAGGAACGAGCCCTTGGGGATGGCGTCGCGCGTCCCCGCCACCGCGATCGGGAGGATCGGGCACCCCGTCTCCACCGCCAGGCGGAAGGCGCCGTCCTTGAACTCCTGCAGCTCGCCCGTGGCCGAGCGGGTGCCCTCGGGCATGATCATCACCGAGACGCGGCGCATCAGCCGCTTGCGGCACTCCTCCAGCGCGCGCGAGCGGCTCGCCCGGTCGCCGCGGGTCACGGCGACGTCGCCGGCCATGCGCATCATCCACCCCATCACCGGGATCCTGAAGATGGCCTCTTTGGAGAGCCACTTCATCTCCCAGGGGAGGTGGGAAAGGAGGAAGATGTCGGCGAAGGACTCGTGGTTGGCGACCGCCACGTAGGGGCGCCGCGGGTCGCGGATGCGCACCCCGGTGACGCGGAAGCGCCAGAGCGGGTTGAGGGCCACCGCCACCTGGGCCGCGCGGCGGAACC
>DASUNK010000066.1:0-4484 GCA_036277195.1 Longimicrobiaceae bacterium
AAGGGGAGGAGCGGCGGGAGATGGGAGGGAATCGGGGTGGGGGACGTCAGACGAGATCACCCCGGGTCGTTGCACCTGCAGCGACGCGGGGTTTTCTGCAACCCGGCGGGGCTACTCGCTGACGACGCGCTTCCAGCTTCCCGCCGGCAGCACAGCCGACTCGTTCTCCACCTGGTTCAGGATCGCCAGCTCGGCGAGCGGGATCACGGACGGGTACTGGCGGTTGAACGCGGCCAGGGTCATCGGCCGGGTGGTGCGGACCACGTCGACGCGGTTCGGCCGCACGTTCAGCACGGCCGGATCGCTCACCTGCGCGAAGCTGCCGATCACCCGGCGGAAGGCGGGCTCGTGGCGCGCGAATGCCTGCGCCGGCGTGAACGCCAGCACCTGGTACGTGCGCCCCCCGTACTCGATGAACGCGGCCATCCCGGTTACGACGCCCTGCTGCGTCTGCGCCTGGAAGTACGAGACCACCGCCGGGTTGCCGTTGAGGTTCTGGCGGCCGCCCTGCCCGGGGCGGATCCCCTGCTGCGAGAGGAAGCGGCGCGCCGCGTCGGCGGCGTCCGCGCCCTGCGCCAGCGTGAGCTGCAGCACGGCGTCCTGCTGCGGGGAGAGCGCATTGACCGCCTGCGGGAGGTTCTGCGTGCGCCACCCCGGCGGGAAATCGATGCGGAAGCGCAGGTCGGGGTGCAGGAACACCCCGTCGCGGAAGAAGCCCTGCCGGGGGTTGTCGCCGTACACCAGCCCGTCGATGCGGGCCAGGTACTCGTCGCGCCGGACGGCCAGCGGGTCGGCGGTGACGGTGTCGGCGCGGGCCTGCGCGGAGCGGATCCGCTCGGGCTCGGCCGGGTGCGACGCGAGCCACGACGGCAGGGAGCTCCGTCCCGACGCCTCGCCGAGGCGCATCAGGGTGGCGAAGATGTCGTCCATCTCGCGGACCTCGTAGCGCTCGCGCAGCGCGTAGCGGAAGCCCAGCTCGTCGGCCTGCCGCTCCGCGTCGCGGCTGTAGCGCAGGAAGAGGAGCTGCATCCCCGTCTGCGCCAGCCCGCCGAACGCCTGCGCCGCCTCGGGAAAGAAGATGCTCCCCACCCCCAGCCCGAGCTGGGCGAGCTGCGCGCGGCTGATCTGGGTGACGGAGTGGCGCGCGGTGACGTGCCCGATCTCGTGCCCCAGTACTGCGGCGAGCTCGGCCTCGGAGTCGATCAGGCTCATCATCCCCCGGGTCATGAAGATGAACCCGCCCGGGAGCGCGAACGCGTTGGGGGTGGGATCCTCCACCACGCGGAAGGTCCAGGGGAGGTGCGGCCGCTCCGACTCGCGCGCCAGCTCCTCGCCCACGCGCTGGACGTACTGCTGCAGCGCCTGGTCTTCCACCAGCCCGAGCTGCTGCGCCACTTCCTGCGAGGCCTGCCGCCCGAGCTCGATCTCCTGCGCCTCGGAGATCAGCGCGAGCTGCCGCCTGCCGGTGACCGGGTTGGTCGCGCACCCGGCCGCCAGCGCGCACGCCAGAGCCGCCGTGGCGCACGCATGTGCCCGTCTGCGAAGCACACGTTCGATGGACATCGCCGCCTCCTCTCCAAGCGTCCTCTTGTCCCGAGCGGACGGGGGGCAAGAAGCACACCCTCCCTCGGGACCGGGCGCCTGGCGAGCGGGCACGTCTTGCTTGTCCCGTCACCCATACCAGCCGAATATTGTAGCTGCCTGCAACGGCTGTCGGATCGGGGCAGCCATTCTTCATTCACGACCGGAATGCGAGGGGATCATGAAGAAGCTCACGCTGGACCTGAATGCGCTGGCGGTGCAGTCGTTCGCGACCGACGAGGCCGGGGTGCCGGTGCTCGGCACGGTGCACGGCCGGCAGAAGGGAAACACCGGGTTGCAGGACCCGGACTGCTCGGCGGTGGACGCATGTCCGTCGGCGCGCGGCTGCAGCGAGATCGCGGAGTGCCGGCCCACGCAGGGCACCAACTGCCCGTCGGCGGCGCTGGAATGCCCGACGTCGCGCGGGTGCACCAAGGGGCCGGGCTGCGATCAGTCCGCCGTGGACGCGTGCGTCTCGGAGCGCGGCTGCACGGAGGTCAACTGCCCTGCGCCGGCCTGAGCCCGCCCCGAGCGCAACAAGCCCCGTCCCGGTGATGCTGATGCGTCGCGGGGACGGGGCTTCGTCGTAGCGGTGGCGGCGATGAAGCCGCTCGGAAAGCCTGTGGCCCCGGGGGAACGCATTCCCGACCTCTCGTTCGAGGACGGGAGTGGCTGCCTTACCAGCCTGCGCGCGAAAGGGCGGCAGGGCGTCGTCGTCGTGCTGACGCATGGTCCCGGATGCGACGCTTGCCAGCGGTACCTCGCGGAGCTCGCGGCCGCGGATGCGGAGCACCGGGAGTGGGATGGGCGCGTGATCGCGCTCGTGCCCGCCCGCACCGGGCGCACGGGCGCAGCGCCGGCCGCCGCCCTGCCCTTTCCGGTCCTGGCCGACCCCGAGCGGCGCACCTGGGCCGCGCTCGGGATCGAAGGCGCGGCGGTCGTGATCGCGGATCAGTGGGGGGAGGTGCACGAAGTGTCCTGCGCAGGCGCAGGGCATGCCCTGCCGAGCGCCGAAGACATCACGCAGTGGCTGAGATTCCTCGCGATCCGCTGTCCTGAATGCGAGGGAGAGGCGCTCTGATGCCCGGTCAGCGCCGCGCGCGCCGCGCCTCCAGCTGGCCCTCGACGTCCAGCGGGGTGCCGTCGGGCATGGGGATACGGCAGGAGATGAACGCCCGGAGCTCGTCCGCGTTCAGCATCACCGCCCGGTAGCGGCAGCCGTTCGAGTCGAGCGTCAGGCCGTCCGGGCCCAGGGTGCCCGTGCCGCTCCCCTCGCCGTCGCTGGGCGTGGTGGCGCCCTCGACCGTGCACTCGCCGGTCTGGCGGTAGCGCATGCGGAGCGCGCCCGGCCCCGCGGGGTCCAGCCACATCGTCCCGCGGTTGGTGCACCGGTACCGCTGGCCCACGGGATAGCCGATGGTCTCGGTGAACTCCCAGGCGCCGGCCACCGCCGCCGTCGGGACGGTGGGCGCGAACCTCACCCGGCGCGACTCGAGGATGCGGCCGCCCTCGTCCCGGCCTTCCACCAGCTCGAAGCCGAGCAGCGCCAGGACGCGGCCCCGCAGGAAGAGCGTGCGCGCGTTGCCGTACCACAACCCGCAGCTCGCCACGCAATCGTCGTTGCCGGTCGGCTCGCCGGAGGCCAGCTCGCCGATCTCGCTCAGCCGGTGGTCCTGGCTGCGCAGGAAGAGGATGCTGGCGGAGCCCAGCTGCAGGTGCTCGTAGCCGGGGCGGTGAGGGCCGTAGAGGGGGAGGCCCAGCACCCCCGCGCCTTCCCCGTCCGGGCGGTACTGGAGGCCGCCGGGCCGGAGACGCCGGGAGCCCAGGTTCTGATGGTGCGCGAGGGTGGCGGCTTCGGGCCCCAGCCGCACGACGCCCAGCTCCAGGTCGTCCCGGTTGCTCCCGACCACCGCGGCATCGGGGCCCATCGCCTCGACAAAGTCCAACCGGTACGGGAGCACCGCCACCTGGGACTCGCCACCACCACCCGCCAGGCGCACCGCGTATACGGACGAGCTGCCTCCGACCGGGGAGTCGGTGATGGCGTAGACCAGCCAGTCGCCGACGAAGCGGTGGTTGAGCGGGCCCCAGGTACCGGGGAGCGCGCGGTAGTGCGCGTCGGTGGCGGCGTCCCTTCCCGCGCCCAGCGCGGAGACGGGGACGCGGAGGAGCGCCAGCCGCCCCGACGGCCACTCCGCGCCCCGCCAGGCGGCGTCCATGCGGAGGAACGCGTGGACGTGCCCGTCGCGCTCCACGATCGAGTGCTCGTCCACCGGCTTCCCGGCCACGCGCAGCGCCGTGGGGGTGGAGCCGTCCAGCGGGATGCGGTACAGCACCGAGCGCCCCGGCAGCGTTTCGTCCCACTCCCGCTGCGTGGCCCAGAGGTAGACGGCGGTGGGGGTGACGTGGAACGGGCGGTCGCCGTCCGCGAGGAGCGCGGTGGACTCGCAGCGCGGGGGGCCGTCCGCCAGGTCGCAGCTGGTCAGCGCGTGCAGGTGCAGGTTCAGCCCGGAGACGCGCCCGGCGGGGCGGTACACGCGGACGGCGGCCGCGGGGGAGGAAACCACGCCCGGGCCCATCACCGCGGGGAAGCCGGCCAGCGGGTTCCGGGGCTCGGCCGGCAGCGGGACGTAGAACACCAGCCGGTTGCCGACCAGGTGGACCGCGTCGGTCCGCGACGCGTACAGGGAGCGGCGGTAGGAGTCCACGGACCGCAGGCGGTACGTGGCGCGGTGCGCCAGCCGCCCGTCGGGCGGGAGGTGGAACACGCCCACCCACACGTAGTCGTCGGACCCGAACCCGTCGGTGCCGAGGACCATCACCTGGTCTCCGGACACCAGCAGCCGGTCGAAGGTGTGGCTCGTAGCCCGTACGCCCGGCCCGAACGCGTCCACCGCCGACAC
>DASUNK010000067.1:0-3696 GCA_036277195.1 Longimicrobiaceae bacterium
GCCTCGCTGATCGGCCGGCCCGCCAGCTCGTGCAGCCGCGCGTTCACGGCATCCACCAGCCCCCAGAGCGCCGCCAGGGCCGCGCTGGTGTTCAGGTCCTCGTCCATCGCCTCCGCGAAGCCGGCGAGAGCGCGGTCCACCGCCGGGTGCAGCGAGGGCGTGTCCGCCGGGTCCGGGTCGCGCGCGGCCGGGTGCTCGCGCAGGCGCGTGCGCGTCCCCCGCACCCGGCGCACCGCCTCGGCCGCCGAGGCCAGCCCGTCGAAGGTGAAGTTCAGCTTGCTCCGGTAGTGCGCCGTCAGGAACAGGTAGCGGATGGACGACGGCTTCACCCCGCGGTCCACCAGGTCCTGGAGGTTGAAGATGTTGCCCGTGCTCTTGGCCATCTTGTCGCCCTCCAGGAGCAGGAACTCGCCGTGCAGCCAGTAGCGCACGAACTCCTTCCCCGTGGCTCCCTCGCTCTGGGCGATCTCGTCCTCGTGGTGCGGGAAGACCAGGTCCACCCCGCCCGCGTGGATGTCGAAGGTCTCGCCCAGCTCGTGCATGCTCATGGCCGAGCACTCGATGTGCCACCCCGGGCGCCCCGGCCCCCACGGCGTCTCCCACACCGCGCCCACCCGCTCGTCCTCGGGCTTGGCCGCCTTCCAGAGCACGAAGTCGCGCACGTCGTCGCGGTCGTACTCGTCGGCGGCCACGCGCTCGCCGCGGCGCCCGGCCGAGACGTCGACGCGCGACAGCTTGCCGTAGCCCGCGAACTCGGAGATGTCGTAGTAGACGGAACCGTCCGCGGCGTACGCCAGCCCGCGCTCCTCCAGCGCGCGGATGATGTCCACCATCTGGGGGATGAAGTCGGTGGCGCGCGGGTGGGCGTCGGCGCGCTGGATCCCCAGCAGCTCGAAGTTGCGGAAGAGGTCGTCCACGTACGGCTGCGTGTACGCGGCCAGCGAGACCCCTTCCTGCAGGGCGCCGCGGATGGTCTTGTCGTCCACGTCGGTGAGGTTCATCACGAACTTCACCTGGTAGCCCCGGTACTCGAGGTAGCGGTGCAGCGTGTCCGCGAAGAAGAAGGTGCGCAGGTTGCCGATGTGCGGCGGCGCGTACACCGTGGGGCCGCACACGTACAGGCCCACCTCTCCTTCCCGGAGCGGGACGAACTCCTCCTCGCGGCGCGTGAGGGTGTTGTAGAAGCGGAGCGGCATCGGCCGGCCTTTCTCTCTCTCTCTGGTGAGCGTGCAGACGAACGCAGGCTGCGGCGGCGCGCCGGGAAGGCGCCCGCCGGGGCTCGCCGCGTCAGCGGCGGGGGACCGCGCTACATCGCCTATTCGTCACCATCGCCGCCGTCCGCAGGGGGAGGAGGGGAAGATACGTCGCCGGCCTCGTCCTCGCCCATCCCCGAGCCGCCGACGCGGGCCAGGACGGGGACGTGGTTGCCGGCCCACTGCACCGTCTGGTGGGGGAAGGGGATCTCGATCCCCTCCTGGTCGAAGCGGTGCTTGATGCGCCGGCGGAGCTCGCGGGCCACGTCCCACTGCTTGAGCGGGAGGGTCTTGGCCCAGATGCGGATGTTGACCGCCGAGTCGCCGAAGCTCTCCACCCCGGGCACCTCGGGAGGCTCCACCAGCACGGGGCCCCAGTGCTCGTCGTTCGCCAGCTCCTCGCCCACCTCGCGGAGCACGGCGATGACGCGGTCCGGGTCCTCGCGGTACGCCACCCCCACGTCGAGCACCACCCGCGCCCAGGTGCGGGTGAGGTTGCTCACCTTCTTGATCTCGCCGTTGGGCACGGTGTGCACCACGCCGTAGACGTCGCGCAGCACCACCACGCGCAGCGTCATCTTCTCGACGGCGCCGGAGACGCCCTCGATGCGGATGACGTCGCCCACGCCGAACTGGTTCTCGAAGAGGATGAAGAGCCCGCTGATGACGTCCTTCACCAGCGACTGGGCGCCGAAGGAGATGGCGAGCCCCACCACGCCGGCGCCGGCCAGGAGCGGCCCCAGGTTCACCCCCAGGGCGCCGAGCACCATGAACACCAGCAGCACGCCGATGACCACCATCCCCACGCTGCGCACCAGGGAGATGACGGTCAGCGCGCGCTGCTCCTGCATGGAGATGGCGCCGCCGTCCGGCCCGCGCAGCGCCTTCTCCACCCGGCGGACCACCAGCCTGAGGGCCCAGTACGCCAGCAGCCCCACCGCCAGGGCGCCGGCCACCCGGAGCCCGGTGGCCGCGAGGGCTTCCCAGTTCCAGAGGTCGGACCACTCCCGGCGGAGCGTGTCGAAGTCGATGACGGCGATGGAGTCGGTCTGGAGCATCGCGGCGGCGGCGGGACGGGCGGACGTGCGCACGGGAGGGCAAAACTCGCCCGGCGGCTTCGTCCGTGTCAAGCGGCCGGGGCTACTGGAGGATGCGGAGCTCGCGGATGCGCCAGGCGCCGTCCTCCCACACGGCGCCCACGTAGACGGTGGTGCCCTGCGTGTCGCTCACCCCGCGCAGGCGCGAGACCCACGCCAGCTCGCCGAAGCCGCTGATGGGCGAGCCGCCGGAGAGGGTGACCCCGGTGGGGCGCACCGACACCGTCTCGCGCTCGCCGAAGAGGGAGCGGAGCGCGGCCGCGGCGTGCCGCTCCTCCACCGCGCCGGGCCCGCCGGTGCCCACGTCCAGCAGGATGCGCCCGCTGGCGGGGGCCAGCTTCACCAGGTCGCCCGCGTCGCCGCGCTCCCAGAGCCGCGCCACCGACTGGACGAACCCCTCCAGCGGCTGCGGCGGGCGCTGGGCCGCCAGCGTCCGCGGAGCCGCGGCCGCCAGGAGCACGGCAAGGACGAGCAGGAGCCTGCGAAGCTTCATCAGTGCGAGAGTGCGAAGTGCGAAGTGCGAAGTGCGGCCGCGCGCAAGTCACTGGGGTGACTTCGGATAGCCGCACCGTCCTCTGAGTACACGCCGGCCCGCCGGTAAGGTCCGCGAGCTTCCCCTCCCCCGGAACGGGGGAGGGACAGGCGAGTCTTGCGAGCCAGGGAGGGGGCCCTAGTTCGTCTGGACGGGGTCGGCGGCGGTGGGACGGTCGAAGAAGTCGCGGATGGCCAGCGCCAGCTGGCGGGCGATGGAGTCGTGCACGCTCCGCGTGCGCAGCAGCTCCTCCTCCGCGGGGTTGGAGATGAAGGCGATCTCCACCAGCACCGCCGGCATGAAGGTGCCGTTCAGCACCGCGAACCCCGCCTGCTTCACCCCGCGGTTGGGCCCGGGGTGGATCTCCCGCAGCCGGTGCTGGATGAGCTCCGCCCAGTCCGCCGACTCGCGCAGGTAGTGGTTCTGCCGCAGGTCGTTGAAGATGAAGTCCAGCGCCGAGCCGTCCGCGGGGCGCTCCTCGTACTCCTGCGCGGCGTTCTCCATGGCCGCCACCCGGCGGGCGTCCTCCGTCTTCGCCTCGGAGAGGAAGTAGGTCTCGTACCCCTTCTCCGAGCGGCTCTCGTTGGCGTTGCAGTGGATGGAGATGAAGAGCGCCGGCTGGTCTCCCCGCCGCCACTGGTTGGCGAAGCGCGAGCGGTCGCGCAGGGCGATCAGGGTGTCGCGGTCGCGCGTCATCCGCACCTCCAGCCCGGGCCGGGCGCGGAGCAAAGTGGCCAGCTCCCGCGCGATGGCGAGCGTGACGTCCTTCTCCCGCGTCCCTCCCGGGCCGCGGGCGCCCGGGTCCGGGCCGCCG
>DASUNK010000068.1:0-2167 GCA_036277195.1 Longimicrobiaceae bacterium
CCCTGCGGCGTGCTCAGCTCACCCGCCGCCCGGTGACTGCGCCGCCCTGGCCGCCGAGCGACCAGTTGCCGGTGAAGTTGTCGCCCTGGAAGTTCAGGACGATGGTCACGGCGCCGTCGGGCGTGTCGGCCACCACCGTGAGCTGCTGCCCCGCCACCGACACCGACGAGATCGGGATCTCGGACATGATGTCGGCGGTGACGCGGCCGGTGTACGCCCCGGGCGCGCCGGTGATGTGGATGTTGCCGCGCATCGGCTGCCCGTTGACCTCGGTGGTGAACTCGAAGTTCCCCACCGGGTTCACCTCGCCCGAGCGCGGCGCCGGCGTCTGGACGGTCACGGGCCCCTGGACGGTTTCGGGCACGTCCGGCGCGGGCTGCGGCGCGGCGCAGGCCGCGGCGGCGGCCAGCAGCAGCACGGCTGCGGATGATCTCATGGGAGCTCTCCTTTCACGGGGTGGGCGGGGGACGGACCACGAAGCCGGGGGAAGACCGGCGCGGAGCGTAATCTACAGGGGTGGCGCGTGCGAAGGCGAGAACGGCGGCTGCCGGATAGGACGCGCGACCACCGCGAGAGGTTTGACACGGGCGGGGCCCCCTCCCTGGCTCGCAAGACTCGCCTGTCCCTCCCCCGTTCCGGGGGAGGGGAATGTCAGGCGTAGAGACTGCTCGATCGGGATCGCCGCGTAGGGTTGTGATTCATCGCGCCCGCCAGATGCCGCCGACGCTCAGAGGCGTTTTACTACTGCTGCATGCGGCGGAAAGTCACCAGCCGCGAGCGGCCGTACTCGCCGGCGATCGCGCGCCCGTCCTCGGTCTCCGCGATGATGTGGATGCGCTGCGCGGGAAGCACGAAGGTGGCGCGGCTGTTCGGTGATACGGTGCCGAGGTAGGTCGAACCAGCGCCGCCCGGCACCATGTACTTGACCACGATCGGGAAGGTGGCGGTGCTGACGACCTCAATCGCCTGGTCGAACGGGGCGGCCTCGGGGGTATCGGAGTAGCCGCGCGTCGCGGCCGGCGTGCACGCCGCGGCGGCCAGGAAGAAGCAGCCGAGGAGAACGAACCTGGAACGGCGCATGGGACCTCCTGAGGGGAATGTGCGGGAAACGCCTGGCGTGTCAGGCAAGCCGCGGGCCGCTCCGGCACGGAATCTCAGGTGGTTGCAAGCAAATCGCTTACATTTCGACGCGATCACTCACGCAGATCTCGTCCGTCACCCACGGTGGACAGCGGCGAGCCCCGGCGGACGGCGGGCGGTGGACATACGGCTCGAGCGAAGCACCCTCAGCGGAGCGAACGAGTTCGCCGCTGGAAGAACGCAAAGTCCGCCTGCGCGGACTGCAGGTTCAGTCCTCGCACGCTCGGCACAACTCGGTTGTCATTCTGAGGCACGGCCACCGCGAAGCAGCCGCTGCCACCGGTGTACGCAGTGCCGAAGAATCTGGCCGAGGCATGGTTGGGAGGTGGGTGCGGAAGCCTCACCGGTGCGGCGGCCGCCAGGACGGTTCAACCAGGGCCGCTGCGCGCTCCGGCGAATACCAGCCGCGCAGGCTAGATTCCTCGCTCGTTCCTCGCTCGGAATGACAGTCATTGCCAGGCGGCAGCGGGCGCGATGAATCGCGCCCTACGTGCGCAATCAACCCCCAAGCTTGTTATTCCGCCATCGCCAGCAGCTCGGAGGGGTGCAGGGTGGGGCGGCCGTCGCAGAAGTCCGCGATCTGGTGGCGGCAGCTGAAGCCCGGCGCCACCACCAGCTCCTCCGCCGCGGCCGCACGCACCGCGGGGAAGAGCACGCGCTCCCCGCACGCCCGCGACACCTCGTAATGCCCCCGCTCGTACCCGAACGACCCCGCCATCCCGCAGCACCCGGAATCCAGCACCGTGAACTCCAGCCCCTCCACCCGCGACAGCACCTCGGTGGTGGACCCCATCCCCACCAGCGCCTTCTGGTGGCAGTGCCCGTGCACCAGCGCCCGCCGCTCCAGCCGCCCCGGCCGCCACTCCGGCAACCCCGCCAGGAACTCCTCCAGCGTGGCCGACGCCCCCGCCAGCGCCGTGGCCCGCGGGTCGCGCGCCAGGTCCGGCAGCTCGTCGCGGAGCGTCAGGATGCAGCTCGGCTCCACTCCCACGATCCACGCCCCGCCTTCCATTTCGGGCGCCAGCAC
>DASUNK010000069.1:0-2127 GCA_036277195.1 Longimicrobiaceae bacterium
CCCCACCGCCGGCGCGGGCGCGGACACCAGCACCGGCGCCGGCGCCAGCCGCGCGGGCGCGGTCGGCAGGCACGCCGGCAGCAGCGCGGCGGCGGCGAGCAGCGGCAGGCGCACTCTCATCTCAAGATCCCATGCACGTCGTCTCCGGAGCCTTGCGGGAACCTAGACGGGAACGGAGTCTCCAGTCAAACGGCGGGGCCGTCCCGCGTTCAGTGAACGGGGCGGGAGGTTCACTGAACGTCCTCCGAACAGGGCCGGCCGCAGGCCCGCTCCGCCGACGGAGAGACGCAACTCGCTGGCCGGCAACGGCTTGCCGCATCCCCTCCCCCGCGCCGCCCCGGGGAATGGCGGATGCCTCCCTCGCTACGGGCTCGACCACAGCCACACTTCCCCAAGGGACGCCATGATCCCCGCATTCCGACGCTTCGCGAGCCGCGGGCTCGTCTTCCTCCTCCTCGCCACGCTCTCCTGGGCCTGCTCCGGCGGCGGGGGCAACGAAGCCGCCGCGCCGAGCGAGGAGGTGGCGCAGGCCACGGCCGACGACGCGGTGGGCTACACCGGCTCGCTCAAGGAGGCGAAGCCGGCGGAGCCGCCCTCGTCCTCGCAGGCGCAGCCGCCCCTCCCCGACACGGAGCCCGCGCCGCCGGACACCACCGGCCAGCCCTCCGGCTCCACGCCGGCCACGCTGATGATCATCCGCACCGGCCAGGCGGTGGTGAAGGTGGCCTCGCTGGAGACCGGGATCCAGCGCGTGCGGCAGCTGGCGCAGGGGCTCAACGGCTTCGTGGCCAACACCAGCGTGCAGTCGGCCGAGGGCGAGGACCGCATCGCCACGCTGGAGCTGAAGATCCCCGCCGCCGGCTTCGACCGCGCCGTGAGCGGGCTGCGCCCGATCGGGCGGGTGGAGTCCGTCAACGTGACGGCCGAGGACGTGGGCGAGGAGTTCGTGGACGTGAGCGCCCGCGTGGCCAACGCGCGCCGGCTGGAGGACCGGCTGAACACCCTGCTCGCCACCCGCACCGGGAACCTGGAGCAGGTGCTCTCGGTGGAGCGCGAGCTGGCCCGCGTGCGCGAGGAGATCGAGCGCTACGAGGGGCGGCTGCGCTACCTGCGCGCGCGCACGTCGCTCAGCACCCTGACGGTGATGCTGCACGAGGGGAACACCCCCAGCCGCATCGGCAACGCCTTCGGCGACGCGTGGGACAACTTCGTGAACTTCCTGGCGGGGTTCATCGCCTCGCTGGGCGTGCTGGTGCCCCTGCTCGTCCTGCTGGTGCTGTTCCTGTGGGGGCTGGTGCGCCTGCTGCGCTTCCTGCGCCGCGGCGGCCCGCCCCGGCGCGGTCCGGACCCGCCGGCCGCGCCGCCGCCGCCGCCGGCCGCGTGAGCGGATGGCGGAGCTGAAGCTGGGGGTGGTGGACCTGTCGCCGGTGCGCACCGGCGGCACCGCCGCCGACGCGGTGCGCGAGACGGTGGAGCTGGCCCGGACGGCGGAGCGCCTGGGCTACTCGCGCTACTGGCTGGCCGAGCACCACAGCACCAACTCCTTCGCCGGCTCGTGCCCGGAGGTGCTCATCCCGGTGGTGGCGGCGGCCACGCGGGAGCTGCGGGTGGGCTCGGGCGGGGTGCTCCTCTCGCACTACGCGCCGCTGAAGGTGGCCGAGCAGTTCCGCATGCTGGAGACGCTCTTCCCCGGGCGCATCGACCTGGGGGTGGGGCGCGCCCCCGGCGGCGACCCGCGCACCGCCGACGCGCTCCGCTACGGCCGCAGCGCCATCCCCATCGAGCTCTACCCGCAGCAGGTGGAGGACCTGGCGGGGTGGCTGGGGAACACCTTCTCGGGAGACCACCCCTGGCGCCGGGTGCGGGCCATGCCGCGCGGCCCGGACATCCCCGAGCTCTGGCTGCTGGGGTCGGGCGGGAGCAGCGCGCTCTACGCGGCCGCGCTCGGCACCGGCTACTCGTTCGCGCAGTTCATCAGCGGCGAGGACGGGGCGGAGCTGGCGCGGCTCTACCGCGAGCGCTTCCAGCCCTCGGCGCAGCGGGCGGAGCCGGCGCTGAGCGCGGCGCTGGGGGTGGTGTGCGCGGAGACGGAGGCGGAGGCGCAGCGGCTGGCGGCCAGCCTGGAGG
>DASUNK010000070.1:0-4936 GCA_036277195.1 Longimicrobiaceae bacterium
AGCGTGGCGCGCGCCGCGTCCGCCGAGGCGGCCAGCCCGGCGAGGAGGAGGAGGTGCGCGCCCAGCTCCAGCGTCAGCGCCCAGAGCTCCGGCGGGCCGCCGCCGCGGAGGGTGTCGATCGCCTCGCGCACCTCCAGCGCGTTCCCCACCGCGCTGCCCAGCGGCTGCTCCATCCCGCTGAGCACGGCGCGCGTCCGGCGCCCCGCCCCCTCGCCGAGCTCCACCATCACCCGCGCCAGCGCGCGCGCCTCTGCGGGGGTGCGCATGAAGGCGCCGGAGCCCCACTTCACGTCGAGGACGATCGCCCCCGCCCCGCCGGCCAGCTTCTTGGACATGACGCTCGCGGCGATGAGCGGCACCGAGTCCACCGTGGCGGTCACGTCGCGCAGGGCGTAGAGGGCGCCGTCGGCGGGGACCAGCGCGGGGCTCTGCCCCACCAGCGCGCAGCCGATGCGCTCCACCTGCGCCCGCATCTCCTCCGGTGAGAGGTCCACCCGGAAGCCGGGGATGGACTCCAGCTTGTCGAGCGTCCCCCCGGTGTGCCCCAGCCCGCGCCCGGACATCTTCACGAACGCGGCCCCGGCCGCCGCCATCAGCGGCACCAGCACGATCGAGGTCTTGTCGCCCACCCCGCCGGTGCTGTGCTTGTCCACCGTGGGCCGGTCGAGGCCGCTCCAGTCGAGCCGGGCCCCCGTGTCCACCAGCGCGCGGGTGAAGGCGAGCGTCTCGGCGGGCGTCATCCCCCGCCACACCACCGCCATCAGCCACGCGGCCACCTGGTAGTCGGGGATGCTCCCGTCCAGGTAGCCGCGGCAGAGGAAGCGCAGCTCGCCGTCCGTCAGCGCCTCGCCGGCCTTCTTCCGCTCGATGAGGGCGACGGCGCTGGGACCGGCGCGAGTCACCGCAGCCGCTCCTTGCTGAACGCGCCGGGAAGGAGGTCGCGCACGGCGGCGGCGCGCACGCCGTCCGGCCCGTCGGCGGTGACCACCAGCATCTCCGGGCTGAACTCGAAGAGCACCTGCCGGCAGGCGCCGCACGGGTTGCAGCCCACGTCGTCGCCCGGCCCGGCCACGGCCACGGCGCGGAAGCTCCGGGCGCCCTCGGAGACGGCCTTCCCCACCGCCACCCGCTCGGCGCAGTTGGTGAGCCCGTACGAGGCGTTCTCCACGTTGCAGCCGGTGAAGACGCGGCCGTCGTCGGCGAGCAGCGCCGCGCCCACGGGGAAGTCGCTGTACGGCGCGTACGCCCGGGCGCGCGCCTGGCGGGCGTGGTCGAGCAGGCGGCGCAGGGCCGCGTCGTCGAGCGGGGGCGTCTCCGAGGTCAAGCGCGGCTCCGGAACGGGTTCGTCAGGGGCGGGGAATATAGCGCCCGCGCGCCCTAGTCGCCGTAGTGCCGGTGGAAGTCGTCGCGCACCTGGCGGAGGAGGCGCTCCACCGGGTCGCGCGAGGTGGGGAAGAAGACGCCGTCGGCGAGGGTGTTGAGCGCCTCGCGCACGGCGCGGAACTGCTCGGCCGAGCGCAGCAGCACCTCGCCCAGGCCGTGGCGCACGGCCAGCTCGGTGCCGGCCGCGGTGCGGAAGCCGAGGGCTCCCACCTCGTCGTAGTAGGAGATGGGGGGCGCGCCGCGCCGCTGCACGCGCGCGGTGACGTACTCGGGGAAGACCCCCGCCAGCCAGAGGGCGAAGTTCCCCAGGTGCACCCGCAGCCGGAACTCGCGCTCGCCGCGCGCCTTCTCCAGCGCGGCCAGGATGTCGACCAGGTAGAGGAAGGGCTCGCCCTCGCCGCCGTCCACGCGGTGCGCCCGGCCGGCGTGGCCGAACTCCAGCAGCACGGCGGCGGTGTAGTCGGCGAGCTGGCGGTCGAGCACCTCGCGCTGCACCAGCGCGTGCCGCACCAGCAGGTAGAACACCAGCGGCGCCGGCGCGGTGCTCAGCCGGTCGCGCCGCACCAGCGCCCGCAGCACGGCCGTGTCGTCGAGCAGGTCGTCCAGCCCCCGCTCGCGCAGCCGCTCCTCGCCCTCCGGGCCCACGATGGAGACCAGGAGCTCCGCTTCGCGCCTGCCGAACGATGCCCTGACGTTGGGTCTGATCATCCATTCCTCCGGGAGATGCGGTCCTGACGGGGTTCTACCTCGCGGGATGTACGGCGGGTTCCACCGGCGTGTTCGCTTCGTCTCCTTTCGCGGCTGCGTGCCGCACCGCATCTTCTTCCGCGTGCCTGCCCGCCCCTCTTCCCGGAGCGCCGATGAAGCTCGACGTCCCCCGGTCGTGGCACCCCCTGCTGGCCGCGGAGCTGGAGAAGCCGTACTTCGCCGCGCTGCGCAGCTTCGTGGCCCGGGAGCGGAAGGCCGGTCCGGTGTACCCGCCGGACGCCGAGGTCTTCTCGGCGCTGGAGCTGACCCCCTACGAGCAGGTGCGGGTGCTGGTGCTGGGGCAGGACCCGTACCACGGCCCCGGGCAGGCGCACGGGCTCGCCTTCTCGGTGCGTCCCGGCGTGCGCCCGCCCCCCTCGCTGAAGAACGTCTTCAAGGAGCTGAAGGCGGACCAGGGATGCCCCGTTCCCCACCATGGTTATCTCGCGGCGTGGGCGCGGCAAGGGGTTCTGCTGCTGAACGCGGTGCTCACCGTACGTGGCGGCCAGCCCAACTCGCACCGGGGGAAGGGGTGGGAGACCTTCACCGACGCGGCCATCCGCGCGGTGGGGCTGCGGGAGGAGCCGGTGGTCTTCGTGCTCTGGGGCGGCTACGCGGCGAAGAAGGTGCCGCTGGTGGACGCGGCCCGGCACACCGTGCTGCAGGCGCCCCACCCCTCGCCGCTCTCGGCCAAGCGGGGGTTCTTCGGCAGCCGGCCGTTCGGCGCCGCCCACGCGGCGCTGGAGCAGGCGGGGCTCCCCGCGGTCGACTGGTGCCTGGCGCCGGAGCCGTAGGGGAGAAGAGTGCGAAGTGCGAAGTGCGAAGTGCGAAGGTACGACACGGGCAACTCTTGGGGGGAGAGGGCGCGTCAGAATCGGCAGGGCCTCCTGCGTTAGACCTGTGGAACCCCGGTGGCCGGGGCGACGTAGGATACAAACGAGCGGGACCTTGCCTCGGGAAGGAGGAGCCCATGTTCAACGTGCTCGTCAGCGGCGGCCGGAAGCGCCGGCTCTGGAACCCGCTCACGGTTGCCGTGTCACTCGCGGCGCACCTGGTGCTGCTCGACCTGGCCATGGGCGTGGCCGACGGCGACGCCAAGGAGTCGGAGGAAGACCCGCCGATCATCTGGATCGACGACGAGCCGTCCCCTCCACCGCCGCCGCCGGCGCCGCCCGTGCTGGCGAGGGCGTACGAGCCGCCGGCCTCCACGGGGGAGACGCTGGAGATCCAGCAGCCGCCGCAGAACCCGCCGCCCGCGATCCTGCCGCCGCGGGTGACGGACGTCCCGGTGAACCCGGCCGAGTACTCCGGGCAGGGTCCCATCGGGCAGCGGATCGGCCCCCCATCGACGAATCCGCCCGGGCCCACCGGCGGCAACGGCACCGGCGGGTCGGCACCGTACACCAGCGACATGGTGCACGAGCTTCCGCGCATCGCCAACGAGCGCGAGGCGCAGAACGTCCTGCGGCGCAGCTATCCGACCCTCCTGCGCAACGCGGGGGTCGAGGGCCGGGTGATGCTGCAGGCGGTGATCGACGAGAACGGCGTGGTGGTGCCGGGGAGCGTCACGGTGGTCTCGGCCACGCACGAGAGCTTCGCCGAGGCGGCGCTGCGGGCCATCGAGCGCTTCCGCTTCCGCCCGGCCAAGGTCGACGGCCGGTCCGTGGCGGTGATGATCTCCATCCCGGTGGACTGGACGCTGGAGCACTGAGCCGCGGTCGGCCGACGTCACTGGAGGGGCCCGGCGCCAGGCGCGCCGGGCCCCTCCGTACGTGCAGGCAAACGTTTGCTTGACCGGCGCTCCCGCGGCACGCAATCCTGCCGATGCTCTTTCGAACTTCCCACTTTCAATGCGAACGGAGGCGATCATGGCGAACGGTTGGCAGCTCGCGGGGCACCCCGAGGTGATCGAAGCGTTCTGTGGCGGAGGCCGCATCCTCTTCTTCGTGCTGGGCGAGAAGCCCACCCCCTGCCACGAGGTACGCATCGTCCAGGGCCCCGAGGACATCTGGCCTCCCATCTACAACTTGGAGTGGCGCCAGGTCGAACGATGCCCCGAGGTGGTCACCGGGTACTGCTTGATCACCTGCCTGGAGATCGGCAAATGCCCGGACAAGGTGACCGTGCGTGACGAGGACGGCTCGCACTCCGTGCCCGTGCGCGAGGTGAGCCCGAACGTCATGAAAGCCGCCTGTGAAGAGTGCGCCGAGGGTGGCCAGAGCTGACGCGCAGTGGCTCGAGGTCGAAAGCGAGAGGGGCCCGGCGCCAGGCGCGCCGGGCCCCTTCCGCTACTTAGGACTTTCCAGCCCCGCGGCTACGTCCGGGGCGGCGCGCGCGTCCCACCAGGTGCGCGCCACCGTGGCGCCCAGGATCAGCACCCCGCCCGCCAGCGCCCACGCCCCCGGCGCCTCGCCGTGCGCCAGCCACGCCCACAGCGGGCTCACCGCCGGCTCCAGCAGCAGGAGCACCGACGCCTCCAGCGCCGGCACGTGCCGCAGGCCCCCGGCCAGCAGCACGTACGCCGCCCCAATCTGCACCGCCCCCAGGTAGGTGATCACCACCCAGTCCGCCGCCTCGGCGTGGGCGGGCAGCGCCTGTGGCAGGCACGCGAGGAAGGCGAGGAGGTTCCCGGCCACCACCGTGGGGAGCGCCGAGCCTTCCTCGCCCCGGCGGCTCCCCGCCCAGCGCAGCCCCACCACGGTGAAGGCCCAGCACACCCCGCTCAGCAGCGCCAGCAGGTTGCCCGTCTCCGGGTTGCTCGCCGTGGCCCGCGGCGCCCCGGCACTGAAGAAGAAGGGCGCGAGCC
>DASUNK010000071.1:0-6856 GCA_036277195.1 Longimicrobiaceae bacterium
TCGGCTCCTTCGCCGAGCTGGGCGAGCTGGCCGGCGGGCTGCCGGAGCCGTTCGACCCCCACCGGCCCTTCATCGACGAGCCCTCCTGGCGTTGCACGGAGGAAGGGTGCGGCGGGACGATGCGGCGGACGCCGGAGGTCATCGACGTCTGGTTCGACTCCGGGGCCATGCCGTACGCCCAGCACCACTACCCCTTCGAGGGGCGCGAGGCGTTCGAGCGCCAGTTCCCGGCGGACTTCATCAGCGAGGGGGTGGACCAGACGCGCGGGTGGTTCTACTCGCTGCTCGCCATTTCCACCCTGCTGGGGCTGGGGCCCGCCTACCGGAACGTGGTGGTCGTCGACCTGGTGCTGGACCCCGACGGGCTGAAGATGTCGAAGTCCAAGGGGAACGTGGTGGACCCGTGGGAGGCGTTCGGCCAGTTCGGCGCCGACGTGGTGCGCTGGTACCTCCTCTCCGTCTCGCAGCCCTGGATCCCCAAGCGCTACGACCCCCGCGGCGTGCGCGAGGTGCAGCGGAAGACCTTCGACACCTTCCGCGAGACCTACCGCTTCTTCGCCCTCTACGCCGGGCTGGAGGGGTGGCGCCCCGGCGGCGGCGGCGACCCGCCCCCGGCGGAGCGCGCCGTGCTCGACCGCTGGCTCCTCTCGCGGCTGGCCTCGCTGGCCGGCGAGGTGACGGAGCGGCTGGAGGAGTACGACTTCACCGGGGCGGTGCGCACCGTGGGCGAGTTCGTGGTGGACGACCTCTCCAACTGGTACGTGCGCCGCTCGCGCGACCGCTTCCGCGGCACGGCGGACAGCGCGGACACCCGCGCCGCCTTCGCCACCCTGCACCAGGCGCTGGTGACGGTGTCGCGGCTGATGGCGCCGGTGGCCCCCTTCGTCTCGGACTGGGTGCACCGCGCCCTGCTCGGGCCCGAGGAGAGCGTGCACCTGGCGGACTTCCCGGCGCCCGACCCCGCGCGCCGCGACCAGGCGCTGGAGCGGGCGATGGAGGCGGTGCGCACCCTCTCCACCCTGGGGCGCGCCGCCCGCGACGAGGTGAAGGTGCGCGTGCGCCAGCCGCTGCCGCGGGTGCTGGCCGTGGTCCCCCCCGGCTACGAGGTGAGCGAGGAGCTGCTCGGCATCCTCAGCGACGAGCTGAACGTGAAGGCGGTGGAGTTCATGGCCGCCGCCGAGACGCTGGTGACCTTCAGCGCCCGCCCCAACTTCAAGGCCATCGGCGCCCGCTTCGGCGCGCACACCCAGGCGGTGGCGGCGTTCGTGCGCGGCCTCTCCTCCGAGCGGCTGGCCGCCTTCCGCCGCGGCGAGCCGCTGGAGGTGGAGCTCGACGGCGCGCGCCACGCCCTGGGCCCCGACGAGCTGGAGGTGGTGCAGGGGGCGAAGGGCGACTTCGTGGTGCAGGCGGAGGGGGCGTTCACCCTGGCGCTCGACCCCGCCATCACCCCCGAGCTGCGCCGCGAGGGGGTCGCCCGCGAGCTGGTGAACCGGGTGCAGAACCTGCGGAAGGAGACCGGGCTCGAGGTGCAGGACCGGATCCGCCTGGGCGTCTTCGGCGACGGCGAGATCCTCGACGCCATGGCCGGCCACCGCGACTTCGTGGCGCGCGAGACGCTGGCGGTGGAGGTGGAGGTCGGATCGACCACGGACTTCGCCGGGTACGAGGCCTACCGCGAGGTGGACCTGGACGGCGTCCCCGCGCAGGTGGCCCTGGCGCGGGTGGAGAAGGCGAACGGGAACGGATGAGCGACACGGTGATGACCGAGGGCGGGCCGCGCCTGGCGGCGGGCGAGGCCGCCGAGGCGCGGCGCAAGAGCGTGCTCTACCTGTCGGTGGTGGGCGGGGTGATCGCGCTCGACGTGCTCACCAAGTTCGTGGCCGAGCGCACGCTGCAGCTCTACAACCCCGTCCCCGTGCTGGGCGACTTCTTCCGCCTCACCTACATCTTCAACCGCGGCGCGGCCTTCGGGCTCAACCTGGGCGAGGCCTCGCGCTTCGTCTTCATGGGGCTGGCGGTGGTGGCGGTGGTGGTGCTCTTCGTGATGTACCGCGCCACCCCGTGGACGGACAAGCTGCGCCTCTTCGCCATCGCCGCGGTCACCGGCGGCGCCGTGGGGAACCTGATCGACCGGCTGCGCTCCTCGCGCGGGGTGGTGGACTTCCTCGACTTCGGGGTGGGCGACGTGCGCTGGCCGGTGTTCAACGTGGCCGACATCGCCGTCACCATCGGCGCCCTCCTCCTCGCCGCCTCGCTCTGGCGCGAGGAGCAGAAGCTGGAGAAGGAGATCGCGGAGCCGGAGTGACCCCACCGTGAGCGGCGAGCAGCGCCTCGAGCTGAGCGTGGACGAGGACCCCGGCGAGCGGCTCGACCAGTACCTCGCCGCCCGGCTCGGGGTCTCGCGCTCGCGCGCCGCGCAGCTCATCGAGGAGGGCCGCGTCCTCCTCAACGGCATCGCCCCCCGCAAGAAGGACCGCCCCGCCCCCGGCGACCACCTCACCGTCACCGTCCCCGCCCCCGAGCCCTCGGCGCTCGCCCCGGAGGAGATCCCGCTCGACATCGTCCACCAGGACGCGGACCTGCTGGTGCTCGACAAGCCGCCGGGGATGGTGGTGCACCCCGCCGCCGGGCACCGCTCCGGGACGCTGGTCAACGCCCTGCTGCACGCGGTGGGGGACCTGTCGGGGATCGGCGGGGTGCTGCGGCCGGGGATCGTCCACCGGCTGGACAAGGACACCTCCGGGCTCCTGCTGGTGGCCAAGCACGACGAGGCCCACCGCTTCCTGGCCGAGGAGCTGAGGCACCGCCGCATCCGCCGCACCTACCTGGCCGCCGCCTGGGGGCACCTGGCCGAGGAGCGGGTGAGCGTGGACGCGCCGATCGGCCGGCACCCCGGCGAGCGCAAGCGGATGGCGGTGGTGCCGGAGGGGCGCCCCGCGCGCACCCACTTCACCCGGCTGGAGCGCTGGCGCGCCGCCGACCTGCTGCGCGCCGAGCTGGAGACGGGGCGCACCCACCAGATCCGCGTGCACCTGCTGCACCTGGGGCACCCGGTGGTGGGCGACCGCACCTACGCGCCCGACCGCCAGAAAGGCGTGTCGGGGCCGGACCGCGCCTGGGCCGCCGCGCTGGCCAAGCGGGTGCCCCGCCAGTTCCTGCACGCGGCCGAGCTGCGCTTCATCCACCCGCGCACCCGCGAGCCGCTCTCCTTCGCGGCGCCCCTCCCCCCCGACCTGGCCGCCGCCGCGGCCTGGGCCCGGAGCGGCCAGAGCGTTGCTTGACCGGCCTTTGGCGGCCGGCTATACTGAATCCCTTCACTCCCCGAGAGCGTGACCTTCCCCGGCCCGCGATGCTCCAGACCGACATCGTCGACCTTTCCACCGGAGCGCCCGACGAGGGTGCGGGCCAGGAGCGGATGGTGCTCTTCGGGGTGGCCGGGCACCGCTTCGGGGTGCCGATCGAGCGCATCCGCGAGATCATCCCCGCGCGGCCGTACACGCCGCTCCCGGGGAGCGGCCCGCACGTCTGCGGGCTGATCAACCTGCGCGGCCGCATCGTCACCGTGGTGGACCTGGGCGCCCGTCTCGGCCTCCCCCCCGCGCACGCCGACCCCGACCACAGCATCGTCATCGTGGAGCACCGGGGGAAGCTGGTGGGGATGGCGGTGGCGGAGGTGGCCCGGATCGCCCTGGTCGACCCGGAGACGCTGCAGACCTCGGCCGAGGCGTTGCGCAGCCTGCGCATCGACCGCGCGTACCTGCGCGGCGTGGGAGAGACGGACGACGAGATCTTCGTGGCCGTGGACCCCGACGCCGTCTTCGACCCCGTACTCGTCTGAGGCGTCCCGCGCGGACGGCTCCACCACGCACGTGACCGGAGGCTTGATGAGTCAAACCGTGTTGATCTGCGATGACGCCATCTTCATGCGCACCATGATCGGCGACATCCTGACCCAGGCCGGGTTCCAGATCGTCGCCGAGGCCGAGACCGGGGTGCAGGCGGTGGAGAAGTACCGCCAGCACAAGCCCGACCTGGTGACGATGGACATCGTGATGCCCGACATGGGCGGGATCGACGCCGTCCGCGAGATCATCAAGGAGGACCCGGGCGCCAAGATCCTGATGTGCAGCGCCATGGGGCAGCAGGCGCTGGTGATCGAGGCCATCCAGGCCGGCGCGCGCGACTTCGTGGTCAAGCCGTTCCAGCCCTCGCGGGTGCTGGAGGCGGTGCAGCGGGTCCTGGGATAAGAACGGAAGTCCTAAGTCCTAAGTCCTAAGTCCTAAGTGCCCCCGCTCCGGGGCTGCAGGACCGGCACGGACTCCTCAGGACTCAGGACTCAGGACTTAGGACTCAGGACTTCCCTTATGGAACTTTCGCAGTACGGCGAGCTCTTCCTCAGCGAGTCGCGCGAGCACGTCTCCGCGATCAACCACCTCCTGCTCACCCTGGAGAACGACCCGGGGAGCCGCGAGGCGGTGGAGGGCGTGTTCCGCGCCGTGCACACCATCAAGGGGATGTCGGCCACCATGGGCTACCGCGCCGTGGCCGACCTCTCCCACGAGCTCGAGAACCTGCTGGAGCGCGTCCGCCGCGGGAAGCTCGCCGCCGGGCCCGAGCTGATCGACCTCCTCTTCGCCGGCGCCGACGCGCTGGAGCGGGCCATCGAGGTCGCCGTGGCCGAGGGCGACGAGGAGCCGGAGATCGAGCCGCTCCTGGTGCGCCTCCGCACGGCGGGCGCGGACGACCCGGTGTTCGATACGTACGCCCCGCTGGTGGCGCTCGACGCGGAGCCGGGGGCGGAAGGGGAAGAGGCGGCGGCCGGCGCCGAGGCGCTGCGCGTGCGCGTGGCGGTCAGCCGCGACTCGCCCCTCCCCGGGGTGCGCGCCTTCATGGCGCTGCAGGCCGCCCGCGCCCTGGGCGAGGTGAGCGGGGTGGAGCCCGCCGAGAACGCCCTGCAGGGCGAGGGCTTCGCCGGAACGCTCCGCTTCGTCCTGCGCACCGCCGCCCCCGCCGCCGAGGTGCAGCGGAGGCTGGACGCGGTGGGCGAGCTGGAGGCGGTGGAGGTGGCGGGCTACGCCGCCCCCGCCGCGCTCCCCGCCGCGGACGAGGCGCTCGCCCTGGCCCCGGGGCAGGCCCCCGCGGTGGCGCGGGCCCGCAACATCCGCGTGGACCTGCGCCGGCTCGACGCGCTGATGAACCAGGTGGGCGAGCTGGTGATCGTCCGCGACCGGCTGCGCCGCCTGGCCCCGCAGGCCGCTCCCGAGCTGGCCGAGACGGTCGACCAGGCCTCGCGCCTCGTCGGCGAGCTGCAGGACGAGATCATGGCGGCCCGCATGGCGCCGGTGTGGCAGGTGTTCGACCGCTTCCCGCGGCTGGTGCGCGACGCGGCGCGGGCGCTGGGGAAGAAGGTGGACTTCGTCATCGAGGGGAAGGAGATCGAGCTCGACCGCTCCATGCTCGACGAGATCGGCGACCCGATCGTCCACCTGCTGCGCAACTCGCTGGACCACGGCATCGAGTCGCCCGCCGAGCGGCGGGCGCTGGGGAAGCCCGAGACGGGGACGCTCCGGCTGGTGGCGGCGCGTGAGCGCTCGCGCATCGTGGTGCGGGTGGAGGACGACGGGCGGGGGATCCACCGCCACCACGTCCTGGCCCGGGCCGTCGCCACCCGCGCGGTCACCCGCGACGAGGCCGAGGCCATGAGCGACGACGAGGTGTTCCGCGTCCTCACCCGCCCCGGCTTCTCCACCGCGCAGACGGTGACCGACGTCTCCGGGCGCGGGGTGGGGCTCGACGTGGTGGCCACCCGGGTGCGCGCGCTGGGGGGGATGCTGGAGATCGCCACCGAGCCGGGGCGCTGGACGGCGTTCACCCTGCAGCTGCCGCTGACGCTGGCCATCGTGCGCGCGCTGCTGGTGCGCCAGTCGGGCGGCACCTACGCCCTCCCGCTCACCCACGTGGGCGAGACGGTGCACCTCCTCCCCGGCGAGGTGGGGACGGTGAAGGGGAAGCCGGTGGCGTTCCTGCGCGAGGAGGTGATCCCCCTGGTGCCGCTGCACGCCGTGCTCCGGCTGGAGGGGGAGCCCGCGAACGGGAACGGGCGCAAGCGCCACGCGGTGATCCTGGAGGTGGGGGAGCAGCGGGTGGGGCTGGAGGTGGACGCGCTGGTGGGGCAGCAGGAGATCGTGGTGAAGCACTTCGACGCCACGGCCGACACGCTGAAGGTCTTCTCCGGCGCCACCATCCTCTCGGACGGGCGCCCCGCCCTCATCCTCGACGCGGGGAGCCTGCTGGCCGCGGCGGCGTAACGGCGAGGGGGGTGACGGGCTTCAACTTTCCAACGTCAACGAACGTTCTCGATATGCTCGACCTGCGGGACCTGGGCGCCATCCAGCTCGACGCGCTGCGCGAAGTCTCCAACATGGGCGCGGGACACGCCGCCACGGCGCTGTCGCAGATGACCAACACGCGCATCATGATCGCCGTGCCGCGCCTGCAGGTCACCCGGCTGGAGGACGTCCCCGAGATCATGGGGCGCGCCGACGAGGTGGTGGCCGCCGTGCTCATGCACATGCTCGGCGACCTCACCGGCCGCACCCTCCTCATCTTCCCCCGCAACGGGGCCATGCGGCTGGCGGAGATGCTCCTCCACCGCCCCCACGGCACCGCGCACGTCTTCGGCGAGCTGGAGCAGAGCGCCATCAAGGAGGCCGGGAACATCCTCTCGGCCGCCTACATGAACGCCCTCTCGGACTTCATGGGGCTGATGCTCCTCCCCTCGGTGCCGTCGCTGGTCATCGACCTCTGCGGCGCCGTGCTCACCACCGCGTACACCAACTTCGGCCACGAGCGGGAC
>DASUNK010000072.1:0-7200 GCA_036277195.1 Longimicrobiaceae bacterium
CGCTGCGCCGGTAGTCGCGGTGGGCGCCGGGCCGGTGATCGAGATCCCCATCAGCCCCACGATCTCCCACTCCCGGGGTACCGTGGGTAGCACCACCTGCCGCCCCCGCCACGCGGTGCCGTCCATCAGCCAGATCACCCGCTCGCCGTTCGACCTGTGCTGCCACACCAGGTCCGGGCCGCCGTCGCCGTCCACGTCGCCCACGGCGGCGATGTCCCAGTAGGTGCCCACAGTGCGGACGATCGCCTGCCGTCCCCGCCACGCCGCGCCGTCCATCAGCCAGATCACCCGCTCGCCGCTGACCGTGTGCTGCCACACCAGGTCCGGCGAGCCGTCGCGGTCGAAGTCGCCCGCGCCGGCGATGTCCCAGTACGCCGGCACGGTGCGCAACGCCGCCTCGCGCCCGTCCCAGGCCGCGCCGTTCATCAACCAGATCTTCCGCTCGCCCGTGGTGCGGTTCTGCCAGACGATATCGTCGAAGCCGTCGCGGTCGAAGTCCGCGGCGGCGGCGATGTGCCAGTCGATGGGCTGGGTGGGGAGGGGAGAGGAGTGGGTGGGCCAGTAGGCGCCGAGCATCCGCCAGATGGACCGCGCGCCGGTGTCGGTGTTCTCCCAGGCCAGGTCGGGGTGTCCGTCGCGGTTGAAGTCCGCCACCGCGGCGATGGAGTACGGCGCCGGTGTGTTCCGCAGCTCGGCGGCGATGCCGGTGTAGCCGCCGGTCGCGCTCAGCGTCCAGCGGACGCGGCGTCCCAGGCGCCGGTGCTGCCAGAGGAGGCCAGCGGGCTGCCCCACGGCCAGGTCGGCGCTTACTGCCGCCGTGGGACCCAGCGACTGGGCGGGGTCCGCCAAGTACGGACCGGGACCCGCCATCACCCCCCGCTCGGGCACGGCTTCGGGCGCCGCGGGCGCCATAGTGTCGCGGTCGGCGCACCCGGACGCGGCCAGCAGGGCCGCGAGCGGGACGAGCCAGGGGCGGCGGACGCCGCGCGTATGCATGGGGGGCTCCTGGGAGGAGGGGGCGGCGTGAGACGCCGCCTACTTACAACTTATTGCCTCCCAAGGATCGTGTAAAGAGCCTTTTGCGACTTTTCAATAATTGGAGGGCCTGCCTAGTGTACCAGGTGGAACTGCTCCTGCCGCGTGAGCACCCAGTGGCGGCGCCCCTCGGCGTCGAGGTGGGCGTCCTCCTCCAGTCCCATGCGCACGGGCTGGCCGTCCCACTCGGGGACGGGGGTGGTGGCCTGCAGCTCGATGGAGAACCAGGTGAGGGGACGCAGCGGCACCTCGCCGCGGCCGGGGACGCCCTCCTGCCGGTCCCAGAGCCCGATGAGCGGCCCCGCGCCGTGCCCGTGGTCGCCCACGGGGTGGGTGTAGACGGTACCGTCGATCCCTTCCGCGCGCATGCGCGCCAGGGTGGCCCGCAGCACCTCGTTGCCGGTGCGCCCGGGCGACATCTCCTCCATGAGCAGGTCCTGCAGCCGGTTGCCGCGGCGGAGGGCGGCGTAGAGCCCGGCGGGGGCGTCCGTCTCGCCCTCGCGCAGCACGTAGCCCATGTGCTGGGTGTCGGTGTTCAGCCCCAGCACGGTGATGCCGAAGTCGGAGTGGAGCACGTCGCCGCGGCGGATGACGGGGCTGACCGAGTCGCCCATCTCCACGCCGCGCCGCTGCACGGTGACGCTGGGATGGAACCAGGTGCCCAGTCCCAGGTCGACGACGCGCTGGCGGAGCCACCACACCACGTCGTCGGTGCGGGTGACGCCGGGGGTGATCACGCGCTCGCTGAACGCCTCGGCGAGGATGCGGTGCACCAGCCGCTGCATCTCCACGTAGCGGGGGAGCATCTCGGGGAGGCGCTCCTCGAGGTACTGGAGCGCCAGCAGCTCGCGCCGGACGATGCGCGCGCGGTACTTCTCGGGGAGCACGGCGAGCAGCTGCTCCTGCTCGCCGGCGGTGAGGCCGTCGGAGAAGGCGTGGGTGTGTGAGACGTCGAGGGCGATGGTGGCCGGGTCGCATTCCTCCACCAGCGGCGGGAGGAGCGTCCACTGGTCGGGGCCGAAGGGCTCGGCGGGGCGGCGGGTGGTGCCGGCGGTGCCCACGGGGGCCTGCGGGTCACGCACCACGCGGTAGAGCCCGCCCTGCGAGGTGCCGCCGATGGCGATGCGCTCCACGCCGCGCTCCGGGCCGCGGTCGCAGAAGAGGTAGATGGTGCGCCGGCGCGCGGCCATGGTGGTGGGAGAGACGAGGGCCCAGAAGACGGGGTCCTCGTTGTACTCGCGCACGGGGATGATCCACATGGACACGCCGTGCTCGCGCATGAGGCGGGGGAGGACGCGCTCCAGCCGCAGCCTCAGCCATTCCTGCCGCACGCCGGCCTGCTGGCGCAGCGTGCCGAAGGGACGCTCCTGCGCGGCGGCGGGGGCGGCGAGGCACAGGGCCAGGGCGGCGGCGAGGGGGAGGGTGCGGCGCATGGGAGTGCGAGAGTGCGAAAGTGCGAGAGTGCGAAAGTGGGCGGTGCCGGCGGCGTAGGGGCGCGATTCATCGCCGATTCATCGCGCCCGTGCCGGCCGAGCGGATACTCACCGGGGCCGGTGTCGCGTCGTCGTAGACGCGGGTTCACCCGCCCCGGTCCATCCCCCGTCCTACCCTTCCGCTACGGCCGCATCGGGCGCTGGCACTCGGGGCCGGGCGCGGGGTCCGCGGCGCCGTAGCGCGACTGGATCAGCTCCGCCGAGGTGCCGTTCAGCACCAGCACGAAGAGGTTGGCGTGCTCCGAGTCGCAGATGTCCGCCAGCCGCGGCCCGCCGAGCGCGGCGATGATGGCCGGCACCGTATTGCTGTGCCCCACCACCACCACCGTGTGCCCCGCGTGCCGGCGCACGGCCTCGGCCACCGAGGCGGGGTGGTTCGCGCTGGCCGCCCGCACCACCTCGGGGGTGAGGCCCAGCGCGTCCGCCAGCGGGCGGGCGGTGAGCTGCGTGCGCCGGAACTCGGTGGTGAGGATGGCGTCGACGCCGGCGCTCGCCAGCGCGGCCGCCAGGTCGCGCGCGCGCGCCTCGCCCACGGGCGTCAGCGCGGGGTCGCGGTCGCTGGGATCGGCGCTGACCTTTTCGGCGTGCCGCACCACCACCACCACGGTGGGCGCCTGCGCGTCGGCCGGACGGACGGGAAGCGCCGCCAGCACGGCCGCGGTGCCAATCAGCAGAACACGAAGAGAACGCATCGGCAGCTCCGGGAAGAGGGGAAAGGAACGCAGCGGCCGCCGCGGGCCGTCACTTTCGCACTTTCGCACTTTCGCACTTCGCACTTCGCACTTCGCACTACCGCTCCGCCGCCGCATTGAAGATCGCATTGAACAGCAGCCGGAAGGTGCCGTGCGGCTGTGCCCGGAAGGTAACCTCGGGGCCGAAGAGGTACAGCCTCCCCCGCCCCACGTCCGCCTCCGCCACCGCCACGCCCCCCTCCAGGTGCTGCTGCCCCCACGCCCACCCGCTACGCAGCGGCCGTGCCGTGTCGAACCAGGCTACCCGGCGCACCCCCCGCTGCTCGGCCCCCGGCTCCAGCCGGAAGACGGGCGAGTTGTCGAAGAGCACGTCCGCCTCCTCCCCCATCCCCCACGCCACCGGGACGGTGTTGTCCACCCGCACCCGCAGCACCGAGCCCGGGATGTAGAACTTCTCCGCCGGCAGCGGCCGCGCCGTCCCGTCCGCCGCCGGCTCCACCAGGTGGCTGGAGACCGGCAGCCCCAGGTGCCGCGCCAGCGAGGTGGAGGAGCCGATGGTGACCACGGTGCCGCCGTTCTCCAGGAAGGCGCGCAGCTGCGGCACCGTGCGGGCCACCGTCACGCTCCCCACCCGGTCGCGCAGCTCCGCCGGGAGCGAGGCGGGGTCGGGCATGGCCCCGCCGCCTCCGCCGCCGCCCTGCCCCGGCGCCCGGTCGCGCTCGGGGATGGCCCCGCCCACGAAGACGATCACGTCGTACTTCGTGTTCAGGCTCCCCGCGTCCAGCTCGGGGGCGTACACCACCTGGTAGGGGATCTTCCACTGGTCGAAGATCCAGCGCGTCCACCCCGAGGGCATGGAGCCGCCGTAGCGGTCCCACAGCGCGATGCGCGGCTGCCGCAGCCGGAGCGAGCGCTGCGGCGCCGCGTTCGTCCAGCCGAAATCCACCCCCAGCTCCGCCGCCAGCGGCTCCAGCGACTCGCCCACGTCGCCCGGAATCCAGAAGTCCCCCGCCGGGATGGTGCCCTGCCGCACCCGCAGCGGCTCGGTCAGCCGGTGCACCTCGCGCCCCGCGGCCAGCAGCCGGGCCGCGGCCGCGAAGGCGTCGTTCTGCCGCGGCGAGAAGTGGTAGCCCTGCGCCTGCTGGCGCGGCACCAGCGCCTCGCCCGGCGGCGGGCGCAGGTTCCAGTCGGTGACCTCCTCGAACGGCCCGTCGAAGCCCTCCAGGACGCGGTCGAACTCGATCCCCATCTGGTACGCCAGCGTCCACCCCGCGTTGTCGTAGGGGGGGATCGGCGGGCCGCCCTCGTAGCGGAAGTCGTTGGGGTGGTCCTGCGGCTCGAACATGTCCAGCACGTGCGGGCGGAACGCCTGGTCCGTCCGCACCACGAACGACCCCGCCGAGTACTCCTTCCCCCCCGCGCTGAAGGGCGCCGTGGCGCGGTGCACCCGCACCCCCGTCTCCAGCAGCGCGTTCACGAACTTGACCGCCGTGGGGAAGTCCGCCTGGCTCGCGGGGATGACGTAGCCCCGCGCGTCGCGCCACTCGGGGCGGCGCAGCAGCGCCAGCAGCCGCTGCGACTCCTCGGGCCCCGGCGCGCCCTGGAAGAGCCCGCCCGCCGACATCACCCCGTCCGCGTCCGCGCGGCGGCTGGCGGCGCGCAGCGTGTCGCGCACCTCGTCCACCCGCCGGGGGAGCACCGTCCAGCTGTCGCGGCGGCCGCGCTCGATGGCGTTGCTCCCCATCTTCCAGATGTTGTACAGGAAGGTCTCGCGGTAGCGCGAAGCCACGTCGAGCACCGCGTAGTTGGCGGTGACGGAGTAGTCGATGGAGCGGCGGAAGTGCCAGCGCTGGGGGAGGATGGGATACGGGAGGTCGCCGCTGGCGATCTGCCGGTTGGCCACGAAGGGGATGTCCATCGGCGTGGGGCTGCCGATGGTCTCGGTGAGCAGCCCGATGATGTTGTGGAAGTACGCGGTGGTGCGCAGGCCGCCGTTCCACCAGGTGGAGTAGTTGGCGCCCCGGCGCATGGTGACGCCCGGCTTCTCCTCGGCCACGAAGCGGTTGTGCATGGCCGCGCCCACCAGGTCGAGCCCGGTGACGATGAGCGGGTCGTAGACGTAGTTGAAGGGGTCGCGGAAGGGCGGCGCGAACATCACCGTCCCGGTGGGGCCGGTCTGGTGGTGGTTGTACATGATCTGCGGGAACCACTCGCGGTACATCACCCGGTTCATGTTCTCGGACTCGGGCTGCGTGCTCGCGTAGAAGTCGCGGTTGTTGTCGTGCCCGATGTACTTCTGGTAGAGCCGGGGGATGGTGGCGAAGGTGCGCCGCCGCGGGTCCTGCTCGCGCATGTACCAGTCGGAGACGAGCTGCATCCCGTCGGGGTTGGCGTGCACCAGCAGGATCACCACGTCGTCCAGGATGCGCAGCGTCTCGGGGTCGGTGCGGCTCACCAGCTGCCAGGTGGTCTCGATGAGCTGCTGCGGGCCCAGCACCTCGGTGGCGTGCAGCCCGCCGTCGATCCACACCACCGCCTTCCCCTCGCGGGCCAGGCGCCGCGCCTCCGCCGAGTCCACCCCCTCGGCGCGGGCCAGCCGCCGGGCGATCTCCTGGTAGCGGGCGAGGTTGCGGTGGTTCTCGGGGGAGGTGACGATGGCCATGTACTGCGGCCGCCCCTCGGCGGTGGTGCCGATGGAGTGCAGCGTCATCCGGTCCGACTCGCCGTCGAGCCGCCGCCAGTACGCCACCAGCTCGTCGTAGTCGGGGAGCACGTAGTCGGCGCCGATGTCGTGGCCGAAGTGCTGGCGGGGCGAGGTCGGCGACCCTTGCGCCGGCGCCTGGGCAGCCGCGCCGGACAGCGCCGCGGCGAGGGCCAGGACGAGCACCGGACGGGGGGCTCTCGGCATGGGCTGCGCTCCTTGATCACTCGGGAGACGGGACGGGACGGCGGCGCGCCGCCCGGGGGCGCGCCGCACGTAACTGCTTTCGGGGCCGAAGGAAAGGGGAGAGTATCGAGCCTCCGCCGGCGCTGTCAAGCCGGGGCGGCGCGCTCGGCCAGGCGGCGGACGATCTCCTGCATCACCAGCGTGTAGGGGGTGTAGCGGAGCGGCACGCGCAGGGGCTCGCCGTCCGGCCCCTCCACCTCCGGCATGGCGCCGCCGAGCACCTCGCGGTCCACCACGCGCACCGGCACCTCGGGGATCCGCAGCTTCGACGCCGGGTTCCGCCCCTCGCCCGCCAGCAGGGCGGCGGCGCCGCCGGTGCGTGCCAGCACGAAGACCGGCAGCAGCTCCGGGCGGAGCTCGGCGAACATCTCGGCCTCGTCGAACACGCCCTCCATCCCGCCGACGGCGACCATCCCCAGCACCGACCGGTCCTGGATCATGGCCCTGCGCATCGGCCTCAGGCTGTCCCGGAACTTGACCTCGTCCTCGCGCCACCTGCGATCCCGCTCGTGCTCGAGCGTGCGGTGCCAGTGGATCTGCGCGTGTCCCATGCGCTCCATCTCGACCGTGGCGGCGGGGATCTCGCCGCGCTCCCGGAAGACGTCGAGCTGGTGGACGGTCACCAGGGGCGGCTCGGGAGGCGCGTCGCCCGGCGCGTGCTGGCGGGCGACGAACTCGACCAGCGGCGCGATCGAGGGGTGCCCGCCGAACACCAGCCGCCCCTCCTCCGCGAACACCGCCTGCGCCAGGCTCACCACCGCCTGCTCGATCTCGCGCGGCGCATCCTGCACCCGCCGGAACTCTTCCGCCCGCTTCGGCGACGGGGCGCTGGCGGAGAGGAAGAGCGTGCGCCCGCGGAGCGCCCCGCCGCTCATTGGTGCACCTTACCGGCCGAGGTCGTTAGGATGACCTCGTTCGCCTGGTTCCGGCGTCCGGGGAGGGAGAGCCAGCGCCGCTTGCTGCATGACGGCCCGCGTGAGACCCGCTCCCCTCCCCGGCGAGGGAGGCCCCAACCGACCACAGGGTGTTGCGC
>DASUNK010000073.1:0-3129 GCA_036277195.1 Longimicrobiaceae bacterium
CCCTGCGGGGATACGGAGGACATGTGGGTCTGCCAGTCGTTCGAGAGCTGCCCGCCCTCGCACCCGTATCAGAAGATCTGCATGTAAGGCGCACGGGCGTCCGTACGTAAGTAAGCCCCCGCGGCCAGGAGCCGCGGGGGCTTCATTTCCGACTGGCGCCGCGCGGGTGTGGCGGATATTGTCTTCGCCGCGTCTTCCTCGGAAACTCCACATGACCGGACCCGAACGTACGGCGCGACGAATCTCCAAAACGGCGGTGGTGGCGCTCGTCGCGATCACCTGTGGCGTGGGCGTGGTCCTCGGCCTGGCCAGGCTCGGGAGTGACGACTCGTCAGCGACGCCCGGTCGAGGCGCCGAGCGATTCGCGTATCAAACCGTCGAGTGGTGGACGATACCTGCCGGGGGCTTCGGGAACGTCATCGTGGTCGATTCCAGCCTGCGGTCGGAGCCGAAACTCCGCGCGCTGGGCGAGCAGCTTCGGCGCGAGAACGAGGGGTACCGCTACGTCTTCATCGAGGTCTTCTCGAACCTGCGCGCCGCGGCTCTCCGCGATTCCGCCCTGGCGGAGAGAGTCTCCGCGGAGGAAGCTGCGCTCTACGCCCGCCACTTCATCGCCTCGTACGTCAGGAACTCCCACACGGGTCATCACCAGCTCAGGATTGCTCCAAACGGGATCGGCACCGAGAACGGCTGGGAGACGATCACCTATCCGCCGCGCTGATCGGCTTCGCCGGAACACCGTTGACGGGTTCACGGAACATAGTTTCAGTGTGTGGGGACCGCCTGCCCACCTCTCCCATGAAAGGCACACGATAATGGACCCCACCGTCACCGCCTCCGACCCAGCCGCGCAGCTCATGGACCCGGGCCCGAGCTGGAACGTGCCCCGCATCTCGCTGCCGGAGTGCATGGGCGTGCTGAAGCAGTACCAGACGGAGTGGTGGTACTACGTGGGTTACGCCTTCACGGCCGAGGGGGAGGAGTTCAGCCTCCAGTTCGAGTTCCTGCGCGCGGCGCTGCCCGGCCAGGCGCGGGGTGGGTGCTTGTGGCCCTGGCGGCGGCACACGCTGGAGCTGCAGGTGGTCGCCGGCCCGGTCGGCATCGGCATCCGCTCCATCAACGCGTACGTGTGGGCGCCGGGGTTCGGCTTCGGCGTGGCGGAGAAGCCGGGCCCCCACCACTCGCTCACGGTGCTCCCCGCGACCGACGCGCAGTACGGGCTGACCCTCACGCCGCTGATCGGGAGCCGCCTGAGCGTGGCCTACACCGGCGGCGCCCCGGTGGCGACGGTGGGCTCCACCTACCGGCTCCAGGCGTCGGGGAAGTACGAGGAGACGTCGTTCGCCTTCGACCTCTCGTTCACGGACCGGCGCGGGCTGGTGATGGAGGGCTCCTCGGGATACGTGGGAGTCGCCAGGGACAGCGGGGGGGGGGCATGAGGAGCTACGAGTTCGCGCAGCCGAGGCTGGAGATCACCTCGGGCACCGTGGAGGCGGGCGGCAGGGTGCACGCGCTCGCCGGCGGATGGCTCTGGTGCGACCGGCAGGTGCTCACCGACTCGACGACGCCGCCGGCGCAGGAGATCGACCGCGCGCGGCCGGACCGCGCCCTGGCCGCGACCACCTCGGCGCTCTACCGCGGGTGCTGGCTGGGGCTGGCGCTCGACGGCGGGCTCTGCCTGGCGCTGGCGGTGTTCTGGCAGCCGCCGGCGAAGAACGGGGATAAGCAGTGGGTGACAGGGACGCTGGTGGGGCGCCCGCCCCGCGGCGGCTTCGGCACCGCGTACTTCCCCCTGGACGGGAGCTTCGCGTCGCGCAACGGCGGCCGGCCGCTCAAGGGCGCCGACCTGCACGGCACGCACGACTTCGACCTCAACATCCTCGTTCCCGACGAGCCCGAGGAGTCGCCGCACTGGGTGTCGCCGGTCAGCTACCAAACGTACGCCACGGGTTGGCAGCTCCGCTTCGACCCGCTCCTGGCGCTGGAGCTTGGCCTGCCGGAGACCCTCTACCTGCGGGCGATGGTGGACGGGTGCGAGAACCTGCTGGGGAACGCGTTCTGGGAGGGCGCCGCGAACGTCTACGCCGACGTCGAAGGCAGAGAAGAACCCATCGGCCGCGCGTTCGTGGAGCAGATGGGATTCAACTGACGACGAAGGCCGCCGGCGATCGTCCGGCATCTTCCTGGCTGAACCCTGCGGGGGAGAGAGATGGCTTTACAGGAAATGCCAGATGCCAGGATCAACGTGCCGCTGCACGAGATCGTCGTGCGGGCCGAGCACATCGATCACGCGCACACGCAGGCCCTGCCCGGCGACGTCTTCGAGTTCGTGGACAGGATGCTGTGGGACGGACGG
This sequence comes from Longimicrobiaceae bacterium, assembly GCA_036277195.1. Taxonomy (GTDB): domain Bacteria; phylum Gemmatimonadota; class Gemmatimonadetes; order Longimicrobiales; family Longimicrobiaceae; genus Longimicrobium. Next base: position 2,357 of record DASUNK010000073.1, read on the forward strand.
TATCCGCGGCGCGCCCTGCCGCGGGATGCGGCGCTCGCCGCGGCGGTCCACTACTTCATGAACATATGGCTGGGCGACGACCTCGCCACCTTCATCGAGAGCACCGGCTGGGACGAGGCGCTGAACGAGGACATACGCGAAGGGTTCAGGCGGCTCGGGTTCGATGAGTTCAGCGCCATGTTCGCCGGGCTCGAGGACTTCGTCGCCGGCATCGATCCGGAGGCGTTCGAGGACGGCGACTGGGTGAGGGATCCCGTCCTCCAGGAGCTGGAGACCCGCTTCGCCCCCATCCCGTACGGTCGGTATTACGAGCAGCTCGCGGCCTGGATCAGAGGGTGGCCCAATCTGCGGGGCGTGCCGGCCGCGCAGTATCAAACCGTTCTCAAGGAGCTGTCCGAGCGGAACCGTACCTCACCGCCCTGACGCGCCCGGTCCGGTTGCGTGAGGGACCCTTCTCCCCACCATGCTGGAGATCTTCCCGATGAAGCTGAACCTCGACGACCTGCGCGTGGACGCCTTCGAGACGACCCCTGCGGATACCGACGGGCGCGGGACGGTGCACGCGCTGGAGATGACGGAGGGTACCTGCGACCCCACCTGCGAGTGGTCGTGCGCGGGCACCTGCAGGCTGTCGTGCCTCCCGACCTGCCACTACGATATGTTGACGTGCGGCGACACCTGCAACTGCGCCTGACGGCACGTAAGCCGCGGCATCGGTGATAACCTAGACGTGCTCCGCCGGTACATTCCCGACGAATCCGTTGATCTAGTAT
>DASUNK010000074.1:0-3251 GCA_036277195.1 Longimicrobiaceae bacterium
CTGCGCGGATGGTACTGCCGGGGCCACCCGGTGGGAGAGTACGGCGCCGCCGGCCCACTTACACCCAACGACGCCCGCTTCGACTCAGTCGAAGCGGGCGTCGCTGCGTTGTAACGTAAAACGGCGAAAAGCGCACCCGCCTGGCATCCCCCGTGCAGAAGGAGTGCGCCGTCTGTTTCTTTGGCGCGCTTCTTGTTAAAGGTTTGTTCATTGGTGGTCAGACAATCGGTTTCCGCTTTTGTGCCCGGCCGGCCCAAACCGTCATCCCCCAGGGGAGGCGCCGCCGCGACTCACGCTCTGCGAGGAGCGATGGCGAGGCGTATCCTGGTGGTGGACGACGACGACGAGGTGCGCGAAGTGACGCGCATCGCGCTGGAGCTGCTGGCCGGCTGGGAGGTGATCTCCGCCCCCACGGGCGAGGAGGGTCTGCGCGCCGCCGCCCGCGCGCGTCCCGACGCCGTCCTGCTGGACGTGATGATGCCCGACCTGGACGGCCCCGCCACCTTCCGCCGCCTGCGCGGCGACCCCGCCACGGCTGCCATCCCCGTCATCCTCCTCACCGGCAAGGTCCTCGAGGCCGAGCGCGGCGACTTCGACCACTTGGGGGTGGACGGGGTGCTCGCCAAGCCGTTCGACCCGCTGGAGCTCCCGCGCCAGGTGTCCGAGGCGCTGGGGTGGGCGGAATGAGCGACGGCGGGGAGTCGCTGCGCGAGGGAACGGCCGTGCTGGAGCCGCCCGCCCGCTCCGCCCGCGGGAGCGTGGCCGCCGCCGTCGTCGAGGCATGGGAGCGCTTCCGCGGCCCCGTGCTGGCCCGCGTCGACGCGGTGGAGCGCGCCGCCCTGGCCGTGCTGGAGGGGCGGCTGGACGAGGAGGTGCGGCGCGAGGCCGAGCGCGAGGCGCACAAGCTCGCCGGCTCGGTAGGCACTTTCGGCTTCGCGCAGGGGTCGCGCATCGCCCGCGAGGTGGAGCGCATCCTCCAGGAGAGCACGGCGCTGGAACAGGCCGAGGCGCTGCGCCTGACGGACCTGGTCGTAGCCCTGCGCCGCGAGCTGGCCCGGGCCCCCTCGCTCCCGGCAGCCGAGCCCGCCTCCGGCGCCGCGCCCGCCGGCCCCGCCGACCTGCCGCTCCTCCTGGTGGTGGACGGCGACGCGGAGCTGGCCGAGCGGGTGGCGATGGAGGCCTCGGGACGGGGGATGCGCGCCCGCGTGGCGCTCACCCTGGCGGACGCCCGGGTGGCCGTGGCCGAGGAGGCGCCGGCGGTCGTCCTGCTCGACCTGGCGCTCGACGGGGAGGACGCGGGGCTGGAGCTCCTGCGCGAGCTCGCCGCCCGCACGCCCCCCATCCCCGCCGTCGTCCTCACCGCCCGCAGCAGCTTCACCGACCGCGTTGAGGTCGCCCGCCTGGGTGGGGTGGGGTTCCTGCAGAAGCCCGTCGCGGCCGGGACCGCCGTGGAGGCCGTCCGCGTCGTGCTGCGGCGCGGCGACGCCGGGCGCAGCACGGTGCTGGCCGTGGACGACGACCCCGCGGTGCTCGCCGCCGTGCAGGCCCTCCTGCAGCCGCAGGGAGTGGAGGTGCGGGTGGTGGACGACCCGCTCCGCTTCTGGGACGCGCTGGAGGCCGTCCACCCCGACCTGGTGCTGGTGGACGTGGACATGCCGCACTTCGACGGCATCGAGCTCTGCCGGGTGATGCGCAACGACGGGCGCTGGAGCGCCACTCCGGTGGTGTTCCTGACCACCCGCAACGATGCCGGGACCGTGCAGCGGGTGTTCGCGGCCGGGGCCGACGACTTCGTGGTGAAGCCGATCGTGGGGCCCGAGCTGGTGGGGCGCATCACCAACCGGCTGGAGCGGGTGCGCCTGCACCGCGCCCTGGCCGACACGGACCCGCTGACCGGCGTGGCCAACCGCCGGCGCTCCGAGGAGCTGATGCAGCAGCTCCTGCACCTGGCCATGCGCCAGCAGCAGCCCCTCTCGCTTGCCATCCTGGACCTGGACCACTTCAAGCGCGTGAACGACCGCCACGGCCACGGCACCGGCGACGAGGTGCTGCGGCGGGTGGCTCGGCTCCTCCAGCGGAGCTTCCGGGCCGAGGACGTGGTGTCGCGCTGGGGGGGCGAAGAGTTCGTGGTGGCCATGTTCGGGATGGACAAGGACGACGGGGTGCAGCGCCTGGCCGAGGTGCTGGATGCGCTGCGGCAGGAGTCGTTCGGCGACCTGGACGGCGGCGAGCTGCGCGTGACCTTCAGCGGGGGCGTGTCGCAGTACCCGCCGGACGGGGCGGACCTGGCCACCCTGCACCGCGCGGCCGACGCGGCGCTCTACCAGGCCAAGGAGAGCGGTCGCGACCGGGTGCTCCCTGCCGGGTGGACGCCCGAGCGCCCCGGCGCGGTGGAGAGCGTGGACGTGCTGGTGGTGGAGGACGACGAGGCGCTGGCGAAGCTGCTGCTGCACGCGCTGGAGACGCGGGGCTACCGGAGCCGCTGGATCAGCGACGGGGCCGAGGCGGCGGCGCGGCTCACGGGCTCGCGCCCGTCGCTCCGGGCCCGCGTGGTGCTGCTGGACGTGGACCTGCCGGGGATGGACGGGCACGTGCTGCTGCGGACGCTGGGGCGCGAGCGGGTGCTGGAGCGTACGCGGGTGATCGTGCTCACCGTGCGCTCGCACGAGGCGGAGGTGGTGCAGACGCTGGAGGAGGGCGCGTTCGATCATGTCCCCAAGCCGTTCAGCGTCCCCGTCCTGCTGCAGCGCATCCGGCGCGCCATGCGCGCATGAACGCCTACGAGCTGCTGCGCTGGGTGCTGCTGGTGGAGGCCCTGGTCGTCCTCCCCGCCGTGGTGCTGATGTTCGGCCATGGCCTCTGGATGACGGCGTACGAGCGCCGCGCCGTTCCGCTCCTGGAGCGCGGCCGTGCGGTGCTGGCCGACCTCGCCGTGAGCCCGCGGGTGAGCCCGGCCGACCGCGAGGCGCTGCGCCGCCTGCCGCGGCGGCTGCAGATCCGCCTCTTCACCGAGCTGGCCTCCAGCGTGGGTGGCTCGCACCGCACCCACCTGACGGCGCTCGCCCGCGAGATCGGGCTGGTGCAGGCGGCCGAGCGGCTCTGTGCGGATCGCCGCTGGTGGAAGCGCCTGCGCGGCGTGCGCCTGCTCACCGCCCTGGGCGGAGGCGAGGCCGTGGTCCCCGCGCTCTTCCGCGACCCGCACCCCGCCGTCCGCGCCGAGGCGGTGGAGTGGGCCGGCGACCACCCCGAGC
>DASUNK010000075.1:0-2565 GCA_036277195.1 Longimicrobiaceae bacterium
GCGGCTACGACGACGAAGCCTCGCAGACCGCGCGAGGCTTCAAGGACCGGAACGCATTCGACGTTCTCCCCCTCCCCCAGGGTTTTTTGGGGGAGGGGGTCGGGGGGAGGGGGCCCTACAGGTTCTGCTCCAGCCAGTTCGCCAGCATGGTGTAGAGGTGCAGGCTGGTGCGCCCGCCCGAGATGCTGTGCGTGCGGTTGGGATAGGCCATGAAGGTGAACTGCTTCCCCGCCGCCTGCAGCCGGTCCGCCAGCTGCACGCTGTTCTGGAAGTGCACGTTGTCGTCGCCCGTGCCGTGCACCAGCAGCAGCTCGCCCCTGAGGTTGGCCGCGTTCTCGGTGGGCGCGCTCCGCCGGTATCCCTCCGGGTTCTCCTGCGGCGTGCGCATGTAGCGCTCGGTGTAGATGGTGTCGTACAGCCCCCAGTGCGCCACCGGGGCCACCGAGATCCCCGCCTTGAAGGGGCTCGACGGCTGCATCATGGTAAGCGCCGTCATGTAGCCGCCGTAGCTCCACCCCCAGATCCCCAGCCGCGCCGCGTCCACGTACGGCTGCCGCGCCAGCCACTGCGCCGCCTCGATCTGGTCGCGCGCCTCGTACTGGCCCAGGTTGAGGTAGGTCACCTTCTCGAACTCGCGCCCGCGTCCGCCGGTGCCCCGGTTGTCCACGCTCGCCACGATGTACCCCTTCTGCGCCAGCATCTGGTGGAAGAGGTAGCGGCTCCCGCCCCAGGAGTCGACCACCGTCTGCGAGCCGGGACCGCCGTACACGTAGAGCACCACCGGGTACTTGCGCGACGGGTCGAAGCCGGGGGGCTTGATCATCCACCCGTTCAGCTCCACCCCGTCGGAGGTGCGGAAGGTGAAGAACTCCTGCGCGCCCAGCCCGGCGCCGGCCAGCAGGTCGCGCACGCGCGTGTTGTCCACCAGGGTGCGCACGGGCTCGCCGGCGGCGGTGTGCAGCCGGGTGAGGGGCGGCACCCCCGCGCGCGAGTGGGCGTCGAGATAGAAGGGCGAGCCGTCGGCCATCAGCACGTTGTGGGTGCCGGGCTCCGTGCTCACCTGCGCGAAGCCGCTCCCGTCCAGCCGCACGCGGTAGAGCTGCCGCTGCGCGGGACCCTCCTCGGTGGCGGTGAAGTACACCCACCCGCCGCGCCCGTCCACGGCCGTGACCTGCACCACCTCCCACGCTCCGCGGGTGAGCTGGCGGGCCAGGGTGCCGTCGCGGTTGTAGAGGTAGAGGTGGTTGTGGCCGTCGCGCTCGCTGGTCCACAGGAGCTGGCGGCCGCCGTTCACGAAGCGCAGGTCCTCGTCCACGTCCACCCAGGCGGGGTCGCTCTCGGTGAAGAGGACGCGCGAGCGGCCGGTGGCGGCGTCGGCCAGGAGCACGTCGAGCCGGTTCTGGTGCCGGTTGAGGCGCTGGATCACCAGCTCGCCCGGCGACTCGGCCCACTCCAGGCGCGCCAGGTACACCTCGCGGTCCGCACCCGTGTCCATCCAGCGGACGTCGCCGCCGGCCAGCGCCACCACGCCGACGCGCGCCGTGGGGTTGGCGCTCCCGGCCTTGGGGTAGCGCAGCGAGACGGGCTCGGCGTAGACGTCGCGGGTGTCGTTGATCCAGTAGAAGGTCTTCACCGCCGACTGGTCGATCTGCCAGAAGGCGATGCGCGTGCCGTCCGGGCTCCAGCGCCAGCCGTCCTGCACCCCCAGCTCCTCCTCGTAGACCCAGTCGAAGGTGCCGTTGATGACGGTCTCGCTCCCGTCGCGGGTGAGGCGCGTCTCGCTCCCGGTGGCCAGGTCGGTGACGTGGAGGTCGTTGTCGCGGACGAAGCCCACCCGGGTGCCGTCCGGCGAGAACTTGGCGAACTGCTGCCAGCCGGGGCGGGTGGAGACGGGGGTGAGGCGGCCGCCGGCCAGCTCCAGCACGTAGTAGTGGCCCTTGGTGTTCTGCCGCCAGACGGGCTGCGAGTTGGTGTAGATCAGCAGTTTGCGCTCGTCGGCGGACCAGGCGTAGTCCTCGATCTCGATCGGCCGGGTCTGGTCCGTCAGCATCAGCGCGCGCCCCTCGACCACGCGGGTGCGGCGGCCGGTGCGCGCGTCCTCGATCCAGAGGTCGGTGGCGCCGGAGGAGTCCGCCTGCACGAAGCTGAAGCGCTGCCCGTCGTTCATCCAGTGCAGCGCGGGGAGGCTCTGCAGGCGGAAGTCGCCCGAGCCGAAGATGCGCTCGACGCTCAGCTCCTGCTGCGTCTGCTGCTGGGCGCCGGCGCGGGGCGCGGGGGCCAGCAGGGTGAGCGCGAGAGTCACCCCGGCGAGCGCCGGGAGAGCCCTGGTCTGCATGTGCGTCCTCGCGATGCGTGGAGGTGCCGCCGCCGGCGATGGCGGCGCGGAAGCCGGGGACATGATGCCGTCCGGCGGGGGATTTCGCCAGCCCGCGCGAGGCGAGGACTGCCGGGGCGCGCGGCGCGGGATTATCTTTGGCGCGGCTTCCCCTGAGCGCCCCATCTGCCGTCTCCTCCCAGCGCGAGCCCTGCCCGTGAGCCAGCCCACGACCGTACTTCCCGACCACG
>DASUNK010000076.1:0-6993 GCA_036277195.1 Longimicrobiaceae bacterium
GCGCCCAGTGCCACAAGCGACACGAGGACCATCTTGGTCGTTGTCATGCTTTGCTCCTGAATTGTGGGGAAGGGTACGGACCGCAAGGATGGGGAGATGGAACCGGACGGCGAGCCGAGCGGCTGCGCCGGATGACAAGACGCAGGGGAGGCGCCCCCGCCATGATACATCTGGCGGGGGACAGACACCAGTTTTTTGATATTCCGGTGGCCGCAGGTGGTCGCGGCGCGGCGTGTCAGTCCCCCGCCACCGGCCCGGGGGTGGGGTCGCGCATGCGGCGCGGGCGGAAGGTGCCGCGGCGGGCCCGCGCCCGCAATTCGAAGAAGATCACCGGCACCGCCAGCGGGATGGAGAGGAAGAGCGCCAGGTCCGCCAGGTTGCCGGGGGGGAGCCAGTACTGCCGCCAGCGCAGCGAGAGGAAGTCGGTGACGCCCCAGTGCACCAGCCGCTCGCCCAGGTTCCCCATCATCCCCCCGAACACCAGCCCCACGAAGAGCCAGGCCCAGCCGCGCTGGCTGCGCGGGAGGCGGTGCCCGCGCCCCACGATCTGCAGCAGGACGAGCGCCCCGATCAGCGCGGCGAGCACCGCGATGAACTTGCGCGCGTCCAGCGGGAGGTTCTCCCACAGCCCCAGGATCATGGCCGGGTTGCGCACGTGCCAGAGCGCCACGCGCCCCTCGACCACCTGCTGGAACTCGCCCACGTCCAGCGAGCGGGCCACCAGGAACTTGGTGATCCAGTCCAGCAGCGCCACGGCCGCGGCGATCTTGAGCGCCGGCACCCAGCCGCGCATCGGCTCCAGGTCGGTGGCGCGGCGGCCCGGCCGCTCCTCCGGGCGGTGCCGGACGCGGCGCTGGCCCAGGAGGCGGCGGAAGAGACGGGTAATCGGACCGGGGGACGAAGACACGGGACTCGGCATTTCTCGAAGTCGAGGGTTGCTCCTTGGCTCCTACCCGCCAGGCGGATTCAAGATGCAGGCCGGGAGCCCGCCGCCACCATTCACGCGAATCCTTGACAGCGTTTCGCGCGACGAGCACTGTACCCGCATTCGGTAGCAGGCGGGCCTTCCCCGCGAGCCGCTGCATCCCCCTCGCGGCGCTGGTTTGCGGTCACCACGCATCGCCGGCGCGACCCACGCGGCGCGCCCCACTCCCCCCACCGTCGTCGGAGGACACCATGCAGAACCCTCTTCCCCGGGTGGCACTCGGCCTCTACGCCGCGGCGGTGGCGGTGGCGGCCGCCTGCACCCCCACCCAGCCCCCGCCCGGGCGACCGGCCGTGCTCCCGGCGCCCAACTTCACGCCCGACTCGCTGCGGCAGCCGATCGTGGTGCGCAGCCAGAACCGGCTGCTGGAGGCCACGCTGGAGGTGGTGCAGACGCCGCTGAGCGTGCCGGGCGTGGGCACGCTCAACCTCCGCGCCTACAAGCTGCTGCAGGGGAACGGGATCTCGTACGCGGACTCGAACAAGGTGGCCTACCCGGGCCCCACCTTCCGCATCCAGCGGGGCGACTCGGTGCGCATCCTCCTGATCAACCACCTCCCGCAGGACACCACCGAGAACGAGTGCGAGTCGTACTCGGCGTACAACCAGGGGCGCGACACCTTCCCCAACTGCTTCCACGGCCCCAACTGGACCAACATCCACTACCACGGGATGCACGTGACGCCCGACAGCACCGGCGACAACGTGCTCATCCAGATCGGGCCGGACTCCACCTGGCAGTTCGCCTTCGGCATCCCCCAGAACCAGTCGCCGGGCACCCACTGGTACCACCCGCACAAGCACGGCTCGGTGGCGCTGCAGGTGACCAACGGGATGGCGGGCGCCCTGATCGTGGAGGGCGGCGGGCTCGACTCGCTCACCCGGGCCAACAACATCAAGGAGTACCTGGTCGCGGTGCAGCAGGTGGACTCGCAGGTGAACCTGGTGGGGACCGCGGTCGCCTCGAAGCTGCTGGTGAACGGGCAGCTCAACCCGGTGATCGTGATGCGCCCGAACGAGGTGCAGCGCTGGCGGCTGGTGAACGAGAACGTGTCCAAGTCCACCACCTACACGCTGGTGTTCGAGGACTCGACCGGGCGCGCGGAGCCGAAGCTGTACGACATCGCCCGCGACGGCGTGCAGTTCGCCCCGGCCAACTACTCCACCGCGTCGCCGGACACCAACCTGATCGTGGCGCCCGGCAACCGGCTGGACATGTTCGTGCAGGCGCCGGCGGACACGGGCTTCCACCTGCTCAACGCGCGGGTGGTGGCGAGCAACGTGCGCGCCCAGCGCGAGCTGCCCCAGGCCCGCGGCAACGCGCGGGGGGTGACCCAGAGCCTGCTGCGGGTGCGGGTGGTGAACGACGGCACGCCGGTGCAGACGCAGCTGCCGCCGTCGCTCCCGCCGCTGCCGTCCTTCCTGAACAACCTGCAGCCCACGGCGGACACGGCGGCCTACGTCGTCTTCACCGACTCCGGGGCGCAGGGCGGCAACGGTCCCGCCTTCTACCTGGGCCGGCGCGACAGCGTGTACATGAAGTTCAACCCGGACTCGGTGTTCCTCCCCCTCCCGCTGGACCGGACGCAGACCTGGAAGGTGAGCAACAACAGCGCGAACGGGCTCAACCACCCCTTCCACATCCACGTCAACCCCTTCCAGGTGGTGTACGTCTACGCGCCTCTCAGCACCGACGGCAACCAGCCGCTCTACCAGCAGATCAACGCGGCGGCGGCCGGCGGGTTCCCGATCTGGATGGACGTCTTCCCCCTGCCGCTCTCGAACGGCGACGACGCGGGATACATCGTCCTGCGCCAGGCGTACGAGGACTTCACCGGGAAGTTCGTGATGCACTGCCACATCCTGGGCCACGAGGAGCGGGGGATGATGCAGCTCCTCGACGTGGTGGGCCCGGGCGGGAGCACTTCCACGGCCGGCGGAGGGCACCGGCACTGACACGCCGAACCCATCGCCGATACATTCCGGCCCGGGAGCGCCCGCTCCCGGGCCGGTTTCCTATCCTGCCGCTCCGACCGGAGGCTCCGCCATGCCGCACCGTCCCCTCTCCTCCGCCCTGACCGCGCTGACGCTGGCGGCGGGGCTGGTCCTGGCCCCCGGCACCGGCGCGGCGCAGCAGGACACGCTGCGCGACCCGATCGTCGTCTCCAGCCAGAACGGCCGCCTGACGGCGCGGCTCGAGGTGTTCCTGGACACGCTCGCCCAGGTGCCCGACACCGACGGACAGTATCAGCGCATGTCGCTGCGCAGCTACCGGCTCACCCTGGCCAACGGCACCGCGTACGACGTGAAGGGGTTCCCGGGACCCACCTTCCGCGTCTTCCCCGGCGACAGCGTGGAGATCCTGCTGGTCAACCGGCTGAAGCGCGAGACGTCCACCGGCTGCGCCCACTACCCGGCGGTGGACTCGCTCCCGGCCCGGGACACCTTCCCCAACTGCTTCCACGGCCTCAACGACACCAACCTCCACTTCCACGGCTTCCACGTCACGCCCCGGGGCACGGGCGACAACGTGCTGGAGCCGGTGAAGGCGGGCGACAGCACCCGGTACGCGTTCCGGGTTCCGCCCAACCAGTCGCCCGGCACGCACTGGTACCACCCGCATATGCACGGCGCGGTGGCGCTGCAGGTGATGAACGGGATGTCGGGCGCCTTCCTGATGGCCGGCGGCCCGCTGGACGTCATGGTGGAGCGATTGGGGATGCGTGACCGCCTCGTCGCCATCCAGCAGGTGGACACGGTGCTCAACCTGATGGGGTCCGTGGCCGTCCCCGCGCCGCAGGCCAGCCTGATCAACGGCCAGCACCAGCCGGTGATCGAGATGCTCCCGGGCGAGGTGCAGCGCTGGCGCATCGTCAACGAGAACGTCTCCGCGACGGCCGCCACCTACCGCCTGATCGTCGGGAGCGGCCCCTCGGCGGCGGCGCCGGCGCTGTACGACATCGCCCGCGACGGCGTGCAGTACGCGCCCCAGAACTACGACACCATCCCCGACGACACCCTGCTGGTGTGGCCGGGGAGCCGGCTCGACGTCTTCGCCCAAGCCCCGCTCGCGGAGGGGACGCACACGCTGAAGGCCGTGCGGGTCTCGCAGCGGGCGAGCGGCCGGGGGCGCCGCCCGGGGGCGGGCGCGGACACCGTGGCCCTCTTCCAGGTGCGCGTGGTGAGCGGCAGCCGCACGGTGCCGTCCGTGCTCCCCACCGCGCTCCCGCCGCTCCCCCCGTTCCTGGCGAACCTGGACACGACGGTGCGCGACACCTCCGCCTTCGTGCAGTTCACCGACGTGGGGGCGGTGCCGACCTCGCTGAGCAACCCGGTCGCGGTCTACCTGGGGACCGACAGCACACCGTACCAGAAGTACGACCCGGACTCGGTGTTCCTCGACCTGCCGCTGGACGGCACGCAGCTCTGGAAGGTGAGCAACGCGAGCGCCATCGGCGTCAACCACCCGTTCCACATCCACATCAACCCGTTCCAGGTGGTCGCGGTGGTCCAGCCCGACACCGCCGACCCGAACAGCTGGCTCTACGCGCAGCTGAACGCGGCGGCGGCGCGGGGCTTCCCGATCTGGCTGGACACGGTTCCCCTGCCGCTCTCGAACGGCTCGGACCTGGGATACATCGTCATCCGCCAGCAGTACGCGGACTTCACCGGGAAGTTCGTGATGCACTGCCACATCCTGGGCCACGAGGAGCGGGGGATGATGCAGCTCCTCGAAGTCACCCGCCATCCTCGTAGAGAGTGACGGCGCTCGCCTTCACCAGGAGGAAGAGCTCCGTCCCCGGCGCCAGGTGCAGCTCGGCCAGCGCGTCGGCGGTGACCTCGGCCACCAGCGGGGGCGCGTCGCCCGCCACGCGCGCCGACACCAGGCGCGAGGCGCCCACCGCCTGCACCGCCTCCACCCGCGCCGGCACCACGTTGCGCGCGGAAAGGCCGGCGGGTCGCTCCAGCGCCAGCATGATCTCGTCGGCGGGGATGGCCAGGAGCACGGACCCGCCCGGCGCGGCGGCGGCGCGGGGGACGGTGAGGGCGGGCCCGTCCGGACCGCGGCCCAGGCGCACCACGCTGCTCTCGGCGCGCGTCTCCACCAGGACACCGGGGAGGACGTTCTCGAATCCCCCCTCGCGGCGGGCCAGGGGGAACACCTCGGGGCGGGTGAGCACGGCACGGGGCTCGCCGCGGGCCACGATCCGCCCCTCGCGCAGCACCACCAGGTCCTCGCAGAGCGCCTGCACCTCGGCGGGGTCGTGCGAGACCAGGAGGACGGGGAGGGCGAACTCGGCCTGCACCCGGTGCAGGAAGGGGAGCACCTTGCTGCGCAGCGCCGCGTCGAGCGAGGCCAGCGGTTCGTCGAGGAGGAGGAGGCGCGGCCCCGAGCAGAGCGCCCGCCCCTGGGCCACGCGCTGGCGCTCGCCGCCGGAGAGGGTGGCCACCGCCCGCCCCAGCAGCGGCTCCAGGTCCAGCACGCGCACCACCGCCGCGAAGGTCTTCGCGAAGTCGTGCCCCCCGGAGAGCGCCCGCCCCCGCCCCGCGCAGAGGTTCCCCCGCACGTCCAGGTGGGGGAAGAGAAGGGAGTCCTGGGGGACGTAGCCCACGTGCCGCCGCTCCGGCGGGAGGCGCAGCCGCCGCGCCGAGTCCAGCCACACCTCCTCTCCCAGCCGCACCTCGCCCCGCGCGCCGCGCCGGAGCCCGGCCACCGTCTCCAGCAGCGCCGTCTTCCCCGCTCCCGACACGCCGAAGACCCCGGTCACCCGGTGCGTGGTCTCGAAGTCCACGTCCAGCGCGAAGCGGTCGAGCGGGAGCCGCACCCGCACCGCGAGCGAGGGAGGCGCGCTCACCGGCGCCCCGGGACGGCGGCCTGGCGGGGCGCCAGCGACTCGGCGGCGAAGACGGCGGCGAACCCCGCCACCAGCGCGATCCCCAACAGGAAGTTCGCCTCGGTCTCGCGCCCGGCCTGCTGCGCGCTGAAGATGGCGGTGGCCAGCGTCTGGGTGCGGCCGGGGATGTTCCCCGCCAGGATGATGGTGGCGCCGAACTCGCCCACGGCGCGGGTGAAGCCCAGGATGAGCGCCGCCAGCAGCCCCCGCGCGGAGAGGGGGAGGGTGAAGCGGAGGAAGGTGGCGAGCCGGCCGTGGCCCAGGGTGCGGGCCATGTCCTCGTAGCGGGGGTCCACCGCCTCGAAGCTCACCCGCGCCGTGCGCACCACCAGCGGGGTGGCCATCACCGCGCAGGCGATCACCACCGCCTTCCAGGTGAGGATGACGCCGAGGTCGAAGCCGAGCGCCCGGCGCCCGAGCGGGCCGTCGAAGGCGAAGAGGCGGAGGAGGAGGTAGCCCACGGCGGTGGGCGGCAGCACCAGCGGGAGGGAGAAGAGGGTGGAGACCACCTTCTTCCCGGGGAATTCGCGGCGCGCCAGCACGTACGCCACCGCGGTGCCGGGGAGCATCACCAGCAGGGTGGCCAGCGCCGCCCACGCCAGGGTGGAGCGGAGGGCCTCGAGCGCCGCCTCGCTCACGGGGCCGGCAGCGGCGCGAAGCCGTGCGCCGCGAAGACCCGCGCGGCGGCGGAGTCGGCCAGGAAGGCGGCCAGGCGGCGCGCGCCCGCGGGGTTGGCGCCCTCGGCCACCTGCGCCAGGACGTAGCGGATCGGCGGGCCGCCGCGCACCTCGTGGAGCACGCGCGCGCGCCCGGCGAAGGCCAGCCAGTCGGTGCGGTAGACCATCCCCACCACCGCGGGGTCGGCCAGCACCAGCCCGAGCGCGGCGCGGACGTCGGGTGCGGGGGCCACCCGCTCGGCCACCGTGTCCCAGAGCGGGCGCCCGCCGCACTCCACCGACTCCAGCCAGCGGCGGGCGTAGGTGCCGGCCGGGACGGCGGCGGGGTCGCCCAGCGCCAGGTGGCGGAAGGGGAGCGCGGCCAGGTCGCAGGGCGCGTCCACCGTCCACTCCGCCTCCGTGTGCGCCACCACCACCAGGGTGTTGGAGAGGAGGTC
>DASUNK010000077.1:0-3010 GCA_036277195.1 Longimicrobiaceae bacterium
AGGCGCGGCGCACCGAGGCCACCACGCCGCCCGAGGTGAGGACGGAGAGCCGGCCCGCCGGCGCGGGGGACGCGCCCGTTCCGGCCGGCGAAGGCTCGGAGGACGCCACCCGTGCGGCCGCCCACGCGCGCCAGGCGGAGGAGAACCGCGACGCGCTGGAGGAGCAGGCCCGCCGCACGGAAGCCACCACGCCTCCCGAGCTGCGCTGAACTGCAAAGGGTCTCACACTGAGGGCACGGAGGACACAGAGCCCGTCCTCCGTTCCCTCCGTGGCACTATTGCCACGTGTCCGACAACCGCCCCGCACGCTCATAAAGTTGCGTTTCCGCCGCGACTTGCGCCACTCGGCCGAATCCGGCATCCGGCCCGGGGGGGATAGGTGGGATAGGTTGATGCGGCCTTCTTCTCGTTCTCCGTTCCGCCTCGGAAGCAAAGGCCCGCGTGCTGCGGCGCGCCTCCGCCACCCGCGCCCGCTCGCTCTGCGGGTCCAGGTAGATCAGCAGCTCGGCCGCCCGCCGGATCGCGCCCTCGTCCGCGGGTCGAGCGGCGCTACCGAACGCTGTTCCCGGTAATTCCTTGTTCCGCCACAATGTACGAGTGGATCTTGCGAAATGTGGATTACTACGCATCTTTCAGGACGTCAACGTACGAACGAAGGACGTGGCGCGGCGAATCCTCCCCCGCGTTGAACCTATCCTCCCCGGAAGGGGCCGTGCGTAAGGTGCGCCCGGGCATCCGCCCGCCGTCCGTCCAGATGCTCGACGCCGCCGCTTCCGCCGTCGCCGCGGATGCGTGCGCGTGTGCGCCTGTCGTATTTCCATCGGCCGATGATTCCGTTCTGGGAGCGGCGGGCCGCGGTGCTTTCCCATCCACACACTGGAGGTTCGATGCGCAAGCTGAAGCTGGACGTCGACGCGCTGAAGGTCGAGGAGTTCGCCACCGAGGGAATCGAGGCGGGACAGCGTGGGACCGTACGCGGGCAGGGCTCGATCTACTCGAACTGCGCCGCGGAGTGCGAGAGCAGGTCCGATGACGGGTGCTTCTGCGAGATTGAGACCCGAGTGGAACAGTTCACCTGCTACGCCGGCTGCATCTGACGATCGGTAGAATCGGTATGAGACCTATTTGCTGGACTTCAACCCGAAACGATGCCTTGCGGTAAACCGAAGTAAGCGGAGTATACGCGTGGAGGTCGGCGGATCGGGGGGGGGATAGGTTGTGGGGATACGTTTACCGCGAAAACGCGGCATTTCGGCGCGGAGAGTCCGGTAGGCCCTTCCGGAACATCAAGGAATTCCAAGGGTTTTCGGCACCCGCGCCGATTCCTCCGCTGACTCCGTGTGAACCCTCTCTACAGGATGTACCGGCGCAGGTCCTCGTCCTCCACGATGTCGCGCAGGCGGTTGCGCACCGTCTCGGCGTCGATGCGGATGTCGCGCGCCTCCAGCTCCGGCAGGTCGAAGAGGATGTCCTCCAGCAGCGTGGTGAGCACCGTGTGCAGCCGCCGCGCCCCGATGTTCTCCATCCGCTCGTTCACCTGCATGGCGATGTGCGCGATCTCCCGCACCCCGTCGTCGGTGAACTCCAGCGCCGCCCCCTCGGACGCCACCAGCGCCCGGTACTGCGTCAGCAACGCGTTCTTCGGCTCCTGCAGGATGCGCACGAAGTCCTGCTCGCCCAGCGTCTTCAGCTCCACCCGGATCGGGAAGCGCCCCTGCAGCTCGGGGATCAGGTCCGAGGGCTTGGAGACGTGGAACGCCCCCGCCGCGATGAAGAGCACGTGGTCGGTGCGCACCAGGCCGTACTTGGTCTGCACGGTGGAGCCCTCCACCACCGGGAGCAGGTCGCGCTGCACCCCCTCGCGCGAGACGTCGGGCCCCACCGCGGCCCGGTCGCCCGCGATCTTGTCGATCTCGTCGAGGAAGATGATCCCCATGTCCTCGGCGCGGTCGAGCGCCTCGTTCACCACCTCGTCCATGTTCACCAGCTTGTCCAGCTCGTCCTGGAGCAGGACGCGCCGGGCCTCGCCCACGCTCATGGTGCGCCGCTTGGTCTTCTTGGGGAGGACGTCCTGCAGCATGTCCATGAGGTTGCTGTCCATGTCCATCCCGCCCAGCGGCACCATCATCCCGTCGAAGGAGAGGTTCTGCTGCACCTCCACCTCCACCTGGCGGTCCTCCAGCTTCCCCTCCTGCAGGAGGCCGCGGAACTTGTCGCGGGTGCGCTCGCGCCGCTCGCGCATCTGCGCCTCCTCGGCCGAGACCTCGCCGGTGGAGGTGGCCACGAACACGCGGGTGCGCTGCTCGCCGTCGCCGCCGGCGGAGGCGGGCTTGGCGCCCTCCGACGCGTCCATGGGCGGGATGAGCAGGTCGAGGAGCCGGTCCTCCACCCGCCGCTCGGCCTCCTCCTGCACCTCGTCCTCGCGCTCGGTGCGCACCATGCCCACCGCCACCTCCACCAGGTCGCGGACCATGGACTCCACGTCGCGCCCCACGTAGCCCACCTCGGTGAACTTGGAGGCCTCCACCTTCACGAAGGGCGCCCCGGCCAGCCGCGCCAGCCGCCGGGCGATCTCCGTCTTCCCCACCCCGGTGGGTCCGATCATGATGATGTTGTTGGGGACGATCTCCTCGCGCAGCTCCTCCTCCACGCGCTGGCGGCGCCAGCGGTTGCGCAGCGCGATGGCGACGGCCTTCTTGGCCGCGTCCTGCCCCACGATGTACTTGTCCAGCTCACCCACGATCTGCCGCGGGGTGAGCTCGTCGAGCCAGGGCGCCGCCTCGCCCTGCCCGTCCGCGCCCGCGGGGGGCGGCGGGGGAGGGGGCGGCGGGTCCGGCAGGGTGTCGATCTCGTTGGTCGCCACGTCTTCAGTCCAGTTCCAGAACCGTGATGTTGCGGTTCGAGTAGATGCAGATGTCGCCGGCGATCTCCAGCGCGCGGCGCACGATCTCGGGCGCGTCGAGCGCGGAGTGCTCCTTGAGCGCCCGGGCGGCGGCCAGGGCGTACGAGC
>DASUNK010000078.1:0-2550 GCA_036277195.1 Longimicrobiaceae bacterium
GGGGGAGGGGGAGAACTACTGTATGCGGAGGAGGGTGATGCCGAGCGTGGCCGGCGGGGCCGGCGTGGCCTGGCCCGCGAGCTCCACCACCCGCCGCGTGGCGTGCGGCGCCAGCTCGAAGACGTGCGCGGCGCCCCCCGCCAGCGCGCGGGTCATCAGCATCGTCCCGGCCGGGATCGTCTCCGGCGGGAGCGGGAAGGCGCGGGGGAAGGAGCCCGGCGCGGCGGCGCTCATCCCCAGGAAGACGTCGCGCGTGTTCCAGCTGGGGTGCGTGTAGCGCGGGTCGAGCGGCGCCAGCCCCGGCAGGTCGTCCGCCGCCACCGCCATGCTCCAGGCACCCAGCACCTCCGCCCAGCTCCGCCCCGCGCGCGCGGCCAGGTTGTCCACCCCGCTCAGGTCGCCCTCCTGCGTGAGCGCCTGCAGGAACGCCGCGTCCGAGGCGCCGAAGTGGTCCGCCGCCCAGCGCACCAGCAGCCACCCGCTGGCGTAGAAGGTGGCGTCGCTCCCCCGCGCGCTCCCCAGCGGCGACAACTCGCCCATCTCCTCGTAGAAGTCGTACAGCACGCCGAAGTGCTTGAGCATGGCCAGCGGCTTCCCCAGGCAGGTGGCCAGGGTGGGGCGCTGCTCGCAGTAGATGCCGGCGGCGTAGCCCGTGTTCGTCTTCCCCGAGAAGCCGTAGACGGAGCGCGCCCAGAGCTCCTCCGAGGTGCGGGCCGTGGCCTCTTCCAGCCACGTCTCCTCCAGCACCCGCGCGCCGCGCGAGAAGCGCTCCGCGTACGAGGCCAGGTGCTTCACCTCGTGGATGACGGTGGAGCGGATGCTCCGGAACCAGCTCTCGCGCGTGCCGGCGAGGAAGCCGGGGGTGCCGCTGGTGGGCACCAGGGCGTAGAAGATCTCGGCCAGGTTGCTCGACGCGCAGCTGGTGCGCGGGAAGAAGTCCGCCGAGGTCACGAACCCCGCGATCCCCCCGAACTGGTTCACCACCCGGGTGAAGAGCATCACCACGCGCCCGTTGGCGTCGGTGGAGGCGTCGAAGGCCAGCGGGTCGCCGAAGTTGGCGGTGAGCAGGTCGAACTGGAGCTCGTCCATCTCCCGGCCGATGCGCCGGTAGTCCTCGTCCATGGTCCCGGCCAGCGGGGCGGTCACGTCCTCGTACACCAGCGCGCGGGCGCCCACGTACACCGCCCGCGCCCGCACCGGGAGGAAGGAGGTGCAGAGGTTCCCGTCGATGTTGGGGACGCGGAAGCTGTTGGTGTCGCCCACCGCGGGGAGGGGCACCGGGTCCGCCGAGACGGAGGCGCGCACCTCGCGCCCGCGCCGCGGCGGCGGGCCGAGGCGCCGCACCAGCGCGCGGCTCTGCTCCAGCACCCGCAGGTGCGGGTCGTCCGCGGCGGACGCGGCGGGCGGCGCCGGGGTTGGAGCGGATACGGGGGCGGGACGCACGTCGGCCAGCGCGCCGGCCTCGTCCTGCACCCGCAGGAAGTAGCCGGAGACGGCGTTCACGCTCCGCCCCGCGTTGAAGACGGTGGCGAGGTAGCGCCCGGCGGGGAGGGTGCTGCAGCGGGCGTCGTCCTGGCTGGTCAGCGTCACCCCCTCGCCCACGGCCAGCGCGCGCGGGAGGGCGGTGCGCAGCGGATGCGCCCGGCGGGCGGTGAAGCCCGCGGCCGTCACCTCCACGCTCGCGGGCGCGCCCGAGACGCAGGGGAGGTGGCGCTGCGCCGGCACCTGCACGGTGAGCTGCGTGGGGGTGGCGGCGGTGACCGCGGCCGCCACGCCGCCGATGCGCACCAGGTTCCCCGCGGGCGTGTCCGCGAAGCCGTGCCCGGTAAAGGTGAGCGTGCCGCCCGGCCGCATGGTGTCGGGCGAGATGGAGGCCACCCCCAGCGGCGCCTCGCCCGCCGCCGTGGCCCGGAACGACACCTCGCGCTCCGCCGGCGGCAGGGTGCCGGCGCTCGCCTGCAGCCGGTTGTCGCCCTGCCCCGGCCCCAGCATCCACGCCGCCTTCGCCACCCCGTCCGGGCCGGTGAGCGCCGACTCGGGCGAGACGCTCCCCTCGCCGCCCGTCACCGTGAAGCGCACCGCCACTCCCTCCACCCCCTCGCCGTGCCGGTCCGCCGCGCGCACGGCCACGCTGTCGCGCAGCCCGGTGGCGGCCGGGCCCTGCTGGTCGTTGCCGGAGAGGTAGAGGAGCCGGGTGGCCAGCGGCGTCACCGTCACCTCGGCCGAGTCGGCCAGGGCGCCCAGGGTGGCGCGGATGCGCGCCGTGCCGCGGCGCTGCGCGGTGACACGGACCGAGACGCCCGCGCCCTCGACGGCGGCCACGGCGGGGTCGCTGCTGGTCCAGGTGACGGTAGAGCCGGCGGGAAGATCAAAGGGACGGCCGTCCTGGTCGGTGACGGCGAGGGTCAGCCGCACGCTGTCGCCGTCGGGGAGGGTGATGGCGTCGTGGTCCAGCCGCACGCCGCGGGCCGCGGGCTCCCCGGACCCGGTGCCGGTGTCCCGGCAGCCGGCGGGGAGGAGGAGCAGTCCCGGGAGCGCGGCGGCGCGCAG
>DASUNK010000079.1:0-3514 GCA_036277195.1 Longimicrobiaceae bacterium
GACCTTCCTGGCGACCACCCCCGCCGTTGCCGCCGGGAAGCTCGCCGTGAGCCTCCTGCGCGAGGTGTATACCCTGAACTACGAGGTGATCCTTGGCCCCGGCGACCGCACCGAGCCGTCGGTGAGCCTCTGGATCCCCCCAGCCCCCGCCGTCTGACGCGGGGAGGACCCTCGACCGGGAACCCGAACCCGATCCCCGCCATGCCGCCGCCCCCGTCTCCGCAGCGCCCGTTCATGGGGAAGTTCAAGCTGGCCGTCAAGGCTCGCGACAACCTCACCGGAGCCTGGCCGGCGCCGAAGTACCAGGAAGGGTGGATCCTCCCGCCGAGGGAGAAGGAGGACTTCCTCCGCTTCAGCTTCCGCTCCGAAGACCGGCGCGCCGCGGCCACCATCACCTTCTACGGGACGCTGGCCTCGTTCGTGATGGCGCTGGAGGGCAAGCCGATCACGATGGTGCGGCTCCCCGCGCGCGACTCCCCCTGGGTGGTGGTGCTGCGGGACGAGTTCGGCCTCTTCACCGCGGAGCCCGGCTACTACGGCGGCCTGCCCGACGACTCGCGCGCGTTCTTCTTTCCGGTCATCTCGCGGAGCTACCCCGCCATGGTGATGGGCGGACTCTCCGACCCGGCGCTCCGGGACGCCCTGGGGGACCCCGGGCGGTACCTCGACTTCAACCTCACGCTGAAGCCCGTGACCCGGGGCGCCGCGGAGATCGCCGCCGTGGGGGGCGCACCGGGGGCCGACCTGGCGCACGTGGACCTCAGCGGGGTGCGGTGGGAGGGCGTGGACCTCACCGGCGCCAACCTCACCGGGGCGCGCCTGGCGGGGGCGAAGCTCGCCCGCGCGAAGCTGGACGACGCCTCGCTGGTGGGGGCGGACCTCTCGGGGGCGGACCTGACGGGCGCCACCGTGGCGGGGCTCGACCTCCGCACCGCGGAGCTGGGGGGAACCAGGCTCTGCGAGATGGACCTCACCGGCGCGCTCCTGGACCCGCAGCCGCGCATCTCGCGCAACGCGCAGAACCCCACCCGCTTCGAGGGCTCCACCCTCCCGTACTCCATCCTGGGCCCCGACTGGACGTCGCTGGTGCTGGCCCGCGCCACCCTTGTCGGCCTCCCGCAGGATCTCACCGGCCTGGCCGCGAGCGGTGCGGACCTGAGCGCGCTCAACCTGAACGGACGGCGGCTCAGGCGCGCGAAGCTCGACCGGGCGGTGCTGCGCGGAACCAACCTCTCGCTGGCCGACCTCACCGGGGCGTCCATGGACGGTGCGGTGCTGGAGGGCGACCCCGCGCGGGGGTACCGCGCCGCCGCCCTCACCGGGGCCGAGATGGTGAACGTCGTCCTCACCAATGCACAGATGAGCGGGGTGGACCTCTCGTACACCTACTTCTACGGGACGCAGGCCACCGTCTCGGGGGCCACCATGAACCTGGTGAACTTCGCCGGGGCGTACCTGACGGGGCTCAACTTCTCCAACGTCCGCGACCGGCAGCTCCGGGGGGCCACCTTCTCCGGGGCGTGCCTGGTCAACTGCTCCTTCCGCGGGACCGACCTCTCGGAGTACGACGGGCGGAGCGCCTCGTTCTCGCGCGCCTGCCTCCAGGGGGCGGACTTCAGCAACGCCACCCTCTTCGGCGCGGTGATGGTGGACGCCGCGGTGGCGCTGGAGCCGGGGAAGCTCGAGGTGACGATCAAGGTCGGGGGGAAGACCCTCCACAAGAAGGATACGTACGACACCCCTACCCGCCTTCCCCCCGCGGCCACCAGCTCCGACACCAAGTGCCCCTCGGGGGACCGCGGGCCGTGTGCGGGGAGGACGCTCTCCTCTCCGAACGCGCCCACGGAGTGGCCCGAGCGCCCACCCGCGCCGCCGCCAGAGAAACCGTCCGGGCACGCGTGACCACACCGGTGCACGAACGACGAAGGGGCTCGCTGCCGGCGAGCCCCTTCCGCGTTTCCGCCGTCTTCGCGCTACTCGTCCTTGGCGGCGGCCTCCGCCGCGGCCTTGGCGGCCGCCTCGGCGGTGGGGACCTGCGTCGGGTTGTCCTTGTGCATCCTGAACTTCTCGGCCGAAGCCACGCCCATCGCCACCCCGGCGGCCTCCGAGCCCGCGGTGATGACCTTCGAAAGGTCCTCCGTGCTGCTGGTGACGCTGTCGGCCATCGAGCCGAGGTCTTCGGACTTACCCATGGTGCACCCGTTGCTGAGGTTTCCGTCCGTGCATCCGAGCGCATGGTAAACGGCCGGCGCGCGGTTGGAAAGGAAGATCAATCCACGGTGGCGATGCACTCGATCTCCACCCGCGCGCCCAGCGCCAGCCCGTTGGCGCCGAGCGCGCTGCGGGCCGGCTTGGGCCCGGGGAAGAAGGTGACGTAGACGGCGTTCATGCGCTCCCACTCGCGCATGTCGGCCAGCATCACCGTGCACTTGACCACGCGCGCCAGCGAGGAGCCGCTGCGCTCCAGCACGGCGCGGATATTCTCCAGCGTCTGGCGCGTCTCGGCCTCGATGCCACCGGGCACCAGCTCGCGCGGCCGGTCCGGCAGGGTGCCGATCGCCCCCGAGAGGAAGAGCAGGTTCCCCACCCGCACCGCCGGCGAGAACGGGTACGGCCACTCCCCCTGCGGCACGACGTGCTCCACGGCCGGCCGCCCCGCGCACGCGGAGAGCAGGGCGGCGAGCACGGCGGCGAGGATGCGCGTGTGCATGGAAGCTCTCATCTCGGTGCGAAGTCGGCACGGGCGACGCATGCGTCGCCCCTACGGGCGCCTTACCGCTCCGGCGCCGTGGCTTCGGTGGTGTCGGGGCGCCAGTCGCGGCCCAGCACCACGGTGACGTCCAGGTAGAGGTTGGAATCGGGGCGGGCCAGCACCCGGCGGATCCCCAGCGCGTCGGCCGCCTGGCGGGCCAGCTCCAGGCGCCCCACCCGGTCCAGCACCAGCGACGAGTCCGGCGCGAAGCCGCTGGCGTTGCCGAAGCTCACCACGTCGAATCCCCCGTCGCGCAGCACGCCGGTGGCCTCGCGCGCCAGCCCCGCGCGCCCGGAGGCGTTCAGCACCTCCACCCGCACCCGCTCCGCCGGCGCCGCCACCCGCGGCCGCGCCGGCTGCCGGGGGTCGGGCTGCGGATCGTCCAGCAGCCCCGCCACCAGCGACCCCAGCAGCGCGCCCGCCAGCAGGATGGTGAGGAAGATCCCCACCGTCTGCAGCCGGCCTCCGCCGCCGCGCTTACGCGCCGCCCGCGACCGCGCCATGGAACGCCAGCGTCTCGGGGTGCACCGTGCCGCGGCCCACGTGGCCCACGCGCGCCTCCACCACCTCGCGCAGCACCGCGTCCAGCTCGCCCGGCATGCGGCGGCGCAGCGCCTCCGTCCACTCCCGCTCGAAGCTGCGCCCCGGCTCCAGGAAGTCCGCCAGGTAGAGCGCCCGCCCCAGCCGCCCCAGCCGCGGGCTCCCCAGGGTGTGCCAGCGCACCGCCGTGCACAGCTCCTCGTCCGCCTCGCCGGCCAGGCG
>DASUNK010000080.1:0-3049 GCA_036277195.1 Longimicrobiaceae bacterium
GGGACCCGGCCGGGGAGGTGTTCGCCAGGTTCGTGCTCATCTCGTCCTTGGTTGGAAGGCCTGCGGGAAGTGCGAGGTACACCCTGAAGGGGGATAGCGGTGGCTCAATCTATCCGGGTCGGCACACAATTGTCAACGAATTATCCGATCACTTAAGGACAATTATAAAAATACCTCGCAGCCGGGTCACGGCAGCACCTTGCAGAAGTGGGGCCAACCGCGCGAGGCTTCACCGTCTCCCGCGAATTAGGTTCGCCACCTTCCCACGCTGGACATCGCGTTTCAACTTGACAGAAGCGCGCCCTACGAGTTAAAAATCAAACTCCCACACGGGTCACAAGTCTCCGGACACAACCAGGCGTTCATACCGAGGCGAATGGCATCGCCCCCGGGTGGTCCCGGTCGTGTCTCACCCCCAGCACACCTGCGGAGAAGAATACCATGTTGCGCAAACCGGCCACCCTGCTATGCTGCGCCGCGGCCCTTGCTGCGGCCGGCTGCGACTCGCC
This sequence comes from Longimicrobiaceae bacterium, assembly GCA_036277195.1. Classification (GTDB taxonomy): domain Bacteria; phylum Gemmatimonadota; class Gemmatimonadetes; order Longimicrobiales; family Longimicrobiaceae; genus Longimicrobium. Next base: position 510 of record DASUNK010000080.1, read on the forward strand.
CATCGACCCACCCGCTCCCGACTCCAGCCCTCGCCGGGCAGCCACGCCCATCGCCGGACCCCCGCGTCCCCAGACGCTCGACGAGTTGTGGGCCGCGTTGGCCGAAGGAGAGGTTCCCGGGTTTGCAGGGCACCGGCTGGACGCCGAGGGGCGGTCCGTCGTCTACGTGGCCAACGGGCGGCCGACGGCGCCCGCGCGGGCGTACGTGGAGGGCTTCCGACGCTCGCGCGGGCTGGCCGCTTCCGCCGTGCGCGTGGTGCCTGTGCAGTACAACTCCGCGCAATTGAAGGGCTGGCACGACGCACTGCTGGAACTGCTGGGCTCCGACGCGGTGATCTCGATCGACATCGCCGAGGACGAGAACCGCGTGGTGATCGGCGTGCGAGACGGTGCCGCGGTGGGGTTTGCCCGGCGCGAGGCGGCAGCGCGAGGAATCCCCAACGCCGCGGTGGACGCCCGCGTGGTGGAGCGGCCCGTACCCCGCCAGAACCTGCAGAGCAGCTTCCGCCCGGTTCCCGGCGGGGTGGGGAGCATCAATTCGGTGACTTCCCAGTGCACCATCGGGTTCAACGTCGTCTACACCGGAGGGTGGTATACGCCGGAGTCCACGCGGGCGTTCGTCACCGCTTCGCACTGCAGCTCGCACAGCTTCGCCTCCGACGTCTCGGTCCAGTACCAGCCCGAGCTCCGCTCCGCGTCCCTCCGGATCGGTCAGGAGTACCTGGACGCACCGAAAGCGAGCTGCAATTGGATGAACATCTGTTTTTCGCGCGGGAGCGACGCGGCGATCTTCAAGTATGACGACGCCGTGGGGTCCGAGCTGGGGTACCTGGCGCGTCCGCAGCTCCCCGTGGGGATCGGTGGCCGGGGATCGCTCAACCTGGACGCCACGAACCCGCGCTTCGCCATCACGATGGCTGCCAGCAAATACATGGGCGAGCCCGTGATCGGCGACTGGCTGAACAAGGTGGGGCGCACCAGCGGCTGGACGCGTGGCCAGGTCACCCAGACCTGTGTCACGATCTCGGGGTTGATCTGCCAGTACGTGAGCAGCATCTGGTCGGAAGGCGGCGACAGCGGCTCGCCCATCTTCGCCGACGAGTCGAACACCGCCACCCCCGCCGGCACCAACGTGAAGCTGCACGGCATTCTGTGGGGTGGTCCGTACGGGAACTGGAACGTCACCTGGCACAGCCATCTCTCGGAGATCGCGTGGGACCTAGGCTTCATGAACGTGTGCGTGCCCGGCAACTACTGCTGAGCACGGCGGTGGATTGACGGCTCGCCAGGGGCGCGATTCCTCCGATGAATCGCGCCCCTACGCCAGGGATTCGTACCGGGCCAAGCCAGGAAGCGGTCGAAGCCTCGCGTGGTTGGCGAGGCTTTCCGTCGTCGTAGCCGCGGCTTCAGCCGCCACGGCGGGGAATGCGCACCTGATTCCCCGCTGAGCCGGGCTCACGGCAAAGCCTTTGCAAGAGCGCCCTCTCACCGGACATCGAAATCCCCCCGGGCAATCCGAATCCCACCACCTCACCCGGAGGATTGCATGGCGGCAGCGGCGCTGGCCGGCGTCGAAGGCGTACAGGTGCTGGCGGAGGGGAACGGCGCGCGCGAGCGGGTGCTGACGCCGGAGGCGCTGGAGTTCGTGGCGAAGCTGCACCGCCGCTTCGACGCCACGCGCCGCGAGCTCCTCCAGGCGCGCGAGGCCCGCCAGCGGCAGCTCGACGCCGGCGCCGAGCCCGGCTTCCTCCCCGAGACCGCCGGCGTCCGCGACGGCGACTGGACCGTGGCCCCGGCCCCGCCGGACCTGCAGGAGCGCAAGGTCGAGATCACCGGCCCTGTCGACGCCAAGATGGTGATCAACGCCCTCAACTCCGGCGCCTCCTGCTTCATGGCGGATTTCGAGGACGCCCTCTCGCCCACCTGGCGGGGCGTGCTGGAGGGGCAGGCCAACCTCGCGGACGCCGTACGCCGCACCCTCCGCTTCCGCTCCGGTGAGAAGGAGTACGCGCTCGCCGAGCAGCTGGCGGTGCTGCTGGTGCGCCCCCGCGGCTGGCACCTCCCCGAGCGGCACCTGCTGGTCGACGGCGCGTGCGTCTCCGCCTCGCTCTTCGACTTCGGCCTCTACTTCTTCCACAACGCCCGCGAGCTGCTGGCGCGCGGCACCGGCCCGTATTTCTACCTCCCCAAGCTGGAGAGCCACCACGAGGCCCGGCTCTGGAACGACGTCTTCGTCTTCGCCCAGGCGGAGCTCGGCATCCCGCGCGGGACCATCCGCGCCACGGTGCTCATCGAGACCATCCTGGCGGCGTTCGAGATGGAGGAGATCCTGTTCGAGCTGCGCGAGCACGCCGCCGGGCTCAACGCCGGCCGGTGGGACTACATCTTCAGCATCATCAAGAAGTTCAGCTCCCGGGGCGACTTCGTGCTCCCCGACCGGGCGCAGGTCACCATGACCGTCCCCTTCATGCGGGGCTACGCCGAGCTGCTGGTGAAGACCTGCCACCGCCGCGGCGCGCACGCCATGGGCGGGATGGCCG
>DASUNK010000081.1:0-9738 GCA_036277195.1 Longimicrobiaceae bacterium
CCCGGGGAGGTCGCGCTCGCGCAAGGGGAGCGGGCCGGGCACGGCGGGGGTCAGTTGCGGAAGAACCAGCGCAGCCCGTACAGGGCGCGGGTGCCGGGAAGGAAGAAGCCCGGGACGTCCTGCGCCTGGTTGCGGTTGGCCAGGTTCTCCAGCCGGTAGAAGATGCGCACGTCCAGGATGCGGACCTGCACGTAGAAGTTGAAGAGGGCGTAGCGCGGCGTCACCCCCAGCGGCACGCCGGTGGCCGGGTCCAGCAGGAGCGCCCCGTCGCGGGCCACCATCTCCACCCGCAGCGTGGGCTCGAAGTTGCCGGCGCGGTAGACGTCGTGGAACTCCAGCGCCGCCCACCCCTGCTGCTCGGGGAGGAAGGGGCGGTCCGCCGCGTCGAGCCAGCGGGTGTACCACGCGTCCAGCCGCAGCTCGGGGAACCAGACGGGGACGGAGAGGTACGCCTCCACCCCGGAGGCCGCCCCGCCCTCGACCGGCTCGGCTCCCCGGTCGAAGCTCAGCCCGAAGGGCGCCACCTCGTCGGGGTCGTGCAGCACGTAGGCGGCGCCGGCGCGCACCCGGCCGCGCGCCCACTCGGCCCCCGCGCGCAGCGCGGCGAGCGAGGGCTGGACCACGCGGTAGAGCTGCACCGGGACGCGCACCGTGTCCAGCGCGGGAGGCCCCGCGATCCCCCCGATGGTGTTGAGCAGGATGGTGGAGTCGCGGCGGAAGGCGATCCCCCGGCTCCCGGTGGCGAAGCCGCCCAGGAGCGAGAAGCCGCCGAACGGCCCCGCCCGCGCCGCGCCCTCGATCTCCACCCCGCCCTCCCCGTCGAGGGTGAGGGAGCGCGCCTCGCCGCTGGCCACCAGCCAGGGGGCGGGGGTCAGGTCCGCCCGCACGGAGAGCTCGGTGGCGTCCGGGGCGTAGCTCTGCTCCGTCCCCCGGTGCAGGCGCGCGGCGGCGGAGAGCGCTCCCAGCGGCACGTCGAGGGTGGCGCGCGCCACCGCCTGGGTGGACGCGATGGACGGCAGCGGGTCGTCCCCCTGCGGCTCGCGGGTGGTGCGCCCCAGCTGGCCGTCGAGCCAGAGCCGCCCCAGCCGCCCGCGCCCGCGCACGATCCACTCGCTGCGGTCCGAGCTCTCCAGGTTGGTGCTCGTCTGCCCCTCCACCCGCGTCTCGCTGTCGAACTTGGACGAGCGGTACTCCACCTGCACCCCCAAGTCGGGGCGGAAGAGGTAGCTCAGCCGCGCCAGCTGGGTGTTGGCGCCGAAGGGCTCCGCCCGCCGGAAGCCGTCCGTCTCCACCAGGTCGAGCCCCACCTGCGCCAGCACCCGCCCGCCCAGCGGGCGCGCGAAGAAGCCGCGCAGGAAGCGGGAGTTGAAGTCGCCGTCGGCGCCCTCGATCTGGGCGAAGGGGCGCCGGTCGCCCAGGCGGAAGGTGGTCAGCTCCACCCGCGTCTCGGTGAGGCGCCGCTCCACGCGCAGCGTCTCCAGGTCCACCAGCTGGATGCGCTGCAGGTCCGGGACGGCGCCCTCGGTGGGGCGCAGCTCGAAGCCGTCGAGGAACACCCGCAGCCGCCCGCCCCCGGCGCCGAACGCCGCCACCCCGGCGGGGCGGCCGAAGCTCCCCGCGCGGGTGATGACCAGCCCCGGCACCGACTCCAGCAGCTCGGTGATCCCCATCCCGTGGAAGCGGGCGAGGGCGGCGCGGTCCCAGCTCCACGCGGCCAGGGGGAAGCCCTCGCCGCGCGGCGCGGGGAAGACGGGGAAGTTGGGCGCGGGGAGGGTGGAGTCCGCGGGGACGGTGTCGCGCGCGGGGAGGGTGTCGGCGCGCACCGCCTCGGGGGGGATCGGCACCTGCGCCGTGTCGCGGCGCGGGATGGTGTCCTGCGCCGCCAGCGGGGCGGCCAGCGCCAGGGCCAGGAGGAGCGCCGGGACGCGGCCCATCACCCCGCGGCGCGCGCGCGCACCCACTCCACGAAGAGGCGGGTGGGGGCCCCGGTGGACCCCTTGCTCTGGTACGACAGCTTGCCGTCGCCGTAGGCGGTGCCCGCCACGTCCAGGTGCACCCAGGGGAAGTCGCCCACGAACTCGCGCAGGAACCAGCCGGCGGTGATGGCGCCCCCCGGCCGGCCGCCCGAGTTCTTGATGTCGGCGTAGTCGGACTTGATCTGCTCGCGGTACTCGTCGAACATCGGCAGCGGCCAGCAGCGCTCGCCGGTGCGCTCCCCCGCCTGCCGCACCTCCTCCAGCAGGGCCTCGTCGTTCCCCATGATGCCGGTGGCGTGGTGCCCCAGCCCGATGACGCACGCCCCGGTGAGGGTGGCGGCGTCGAGCAGCGCGGCGGGGTCGAAGCGGCGGGCGTAGGAGATGGCGTCGGCCAGGATCAGCCGCCCCTCGGCGTCGGTGTTCACCACCTCGATCGTCTTCCCCAGGTGGCTGCGGAAGATGTCGCCCGGCTTCATGGCCGCGCCCCCCAGCAGGTTCTCGCTGGAGGGGACGATCCCCACCACGTTGGCGGGGATCCCCAGCTCGGCGATGGCCTGCATGGCGGCGAGCACGGCGGCGCCGCCGCACATGTCGAACTTCATGTCCTCCATCCCCGCCGCGGGCTTGATGGAGATGCCGCCCGCGTCGAAGGTGAGCCCCTTCCCCACCAGCACCAGCGGCTTCGCGTCCGGCGCGCCGCCGCGGTGCTCCAGCACGATCAGCCGCGGCTCCTCCTCCGACCCGCGCGCCACCGCCAGCAGCGCGTCCATTCCCTCGCGCTGCATCTCCTCCGGGCCGAGCACGGTGGCGTGCAGCCCCCGCTCGCGGGCGATGCGCTCGGCCGTCTCGGCCAGGTAGCGCGGCGTGGCCACGTTCCCGGGGAGGTTCCCCAGGGTGCGCGCCAGGTTCTCGGCGCGGGCCAGCACCTCGCCCACCCGGGCGCCCTCGGCGGCGGCGCCCTCGTCCACCCCCTCGCCGGCCAGCAGGGTCAGCTCGGCCAGCTCCACCGGCTCGGCGCCGTCCTCGGCGGGCGACTTCCACTCGCGGAAGGCGTAGGCGCCCAGCACCGCGCCCTCGGCCAGGGCGCGCGCGGCCTCGCCCGCGCCGGGGCCCTGCCGCGGGAGGAGGAGCGCCGCCGAGGCCGCGCGGACGCGGGCCGCCTGCTTGGCCAGGGTGCCGCCGGCCTTGCGCAGCGCCTCGGCGTGCACGCCGTCCGCCTTCCCCACCCCCAGCAGGAGGAGCCGTTCGGCCGCGATCGTCCCGGTGGGGGGGTAGAGGAGGAGGGTGTCGCCCTCCTTGCCGCGCAGGTCGCCCCGCGCGCGCAGGGCGGCCACCTGCCCGCCCAGCGCCCGGTCGAGCTCGGCCAGGGCGGGGTCTTCGGGAGCGTCGCCCTCGAAGACGAGGACGGCCAGGAGGGGGGTCTGCAGCGTGGCCGCGTCGGCGCGGGCGACGGTGAGGTTCATGGGAGGCGTGGCGCGTGTCTGGGGATCACATGTGGGCGATGATCCGCCGCCCGAACTCGGAGCAGGAGACCTTGGTGGCGCCCTCCATCAGCCGCTCGAAGTCGTAGGTCACCGTCTTCGCCGCGATGGCGCCCTCCAGCCCGCGGACGATGAGGTCCGCGGCCTCGCCCCATCCCAGGTAGCGGAGCATCATCTCCCCCGAGAGGATCACCGAGCCGGGGTTCACCATGTCCTTGCCGGCGTACTTGGGCGCGGTGCCGTGGGTGGCCTCGAAGATGGCGTGCCCGGTGACGTAGTTGATGTTGGCCCCGGGGGCGATGCCGATCCCCCCCACCTGCGCCGCCAGCGCGTCGGAGACGTAGTCGCCGTTGAGGTTGAGGGTGGCGATCACGTCGTAGTCCTTCGCGCGCGTCAGGATCTGCTGCAAGAACGCGTCGGCGATGGCATCCTTGACCACCAGCTTCCCCGCCCCCTCGGCCTCGGACTGGGCGCGGTTGGCCGCCTCCTCGCCGTCGGACTCCTTGATGCGGTCGTACTCCGCCCAGGTGAAGGTGCGGCCGCCGAACTCGCGCTCGGCCAGCTCGTACCCCCACTGCTTGAAGGCGCCCTCGGTGAACTTCATGATGTTCCCCTTGTGCACCAGCGTCAGCGAGCGGCGGCGGTGGCGCAGGGCGTACTCCAGCGCGGCGCGCACCAGCCGCTCCGTCCCCTCGCGCGAGACGGGCTTGACCCCGAAGCCGGAGGTGCCGGGGAAGCGCACCTTCCTGAAGCGGTCCGGGAACGCCTCCTCCAGCAGCCGCCCGAAGCGCCGCGCGTCCTCGGTCCCCTCCTGGAACTCGATCCCGGCGTAGATGTCCTCGGTGTTCTCGCGGAAGATCACCATGTCCACGTCGCCCGGGCGCTTCACCGGCGAGGGGACGCCCTCGAACCAGCGCACCGGCCGCACGCAGGCGTACAGGTCCAGCAGCTGGCGGAGCGCCACGTTGAGCGAGCGGATGCCGCCGCCCACCGGGGTGGTGAGCGGGCCCTTGATCCCCACCAGGTAGGCGCGGAAGGCGTCGAGGGTGGCGTCGGGGAGCCAGCTCCCGGTGGCGTTGAACGACTTCTCCCCCGCCAGCACCTCCATCCAGCGGATGCGGCGCCGCCCGCCGTACGCCTTCTCCACCGCGGCGTCGAAGACGGGCTGCGAGGCGGCCCAGATGTCGGGCCCGGTGCCGTCGCCCTCGATGAAGGGGAGGACGGGGTGGTCGGGGACGTGGAGGGTGCCGCCGCGGACCTCGATGCGCTCGCCGCCCTCGGGGGCGGTGGGCTGCCACTCGCTCATGTTCGGGACCCGGTTCCGGTGTGCGAAAAATGACGGGGCGCGGCGGGCTCCTGCTCCCCGCCGCGCCCCCGTTCGAGGCGGGGCGCGGCCCCGCCGTCTCCGCCCGGCCTCAGCGTTCGGCGATCGGCTTCACCTTCCGCCCGCGCGGGCCCACGTACTCGCTCGAGGGGCGGATGAGCCGGTTGTCGGCGTACTGCTCCAGCAGGTGCGCCGTCCACCCGGGGGTGCGCGCGATGGCGAACACGCAGGTGAACAGGTCCATGTCGATCCCCAGCGTGGTGTACACCGAGGCGGAGAAGAAGTCCACGTTCGGGTAGATCTTCTTCCCCCGCGCCTCCATCTCCTCGGCCATCACCGCGCGGATCTTGTCGGAGAGGTCCAGCCACCGGGTCTCGCCGGCCTCGTTCATGATCCGGTCGGCCAGCTCGCGGAGCACGGTGGCGCGCGGGTCCACCGCCTTGTAGACGCGGTGCCCGAAGCCCATCACCCGCTTCCCCCCCTCCAGCGCCTCGCGCACCCACTCGCGCGGGTCGGTGCCGCTCTCGTCGATCTCGCGGAGCATGTTCATCACCTCCACGTTGGCGCCGCCGTGGCTGGGGCCCTTGAGCGTGCCGATCGCGGAGGTGATGCAGGAGTAGATGTCGGAGAGGGTGCCGGCGGTGACCCGCGCCGCGAAGGTGGAGGCGTTCATCCCGTGCTCGGCGTGGAGCACCAGCGCCGTGTCCATGGTGCGGCAGCGGGTCTCGTTGGCCAGCTCGCCGTTGAGCATGTAGAGGAAGTTGGCCGCCTCGGAGAGGTCGCTCCGCGGGGCCACCGGCTCCTTGCCGCGGCGCAGCCGGTCGAAGGCGGCCACCAGGGTGGGGGTCTTGGCGGTGAGCAGGATGGACTTGCGCCGCAGCTCCGCGTCGGAGTTGTCGTCGGCGGCGGGATCGTACATCCCCAGCGCCGAGACGGAGGTGCGCAGGGCGGCCATCGGGTCCGCGTCGCGGGGGAAGGCGCGCAGCACCTCCAGCACCTCCTCCGCGAGCGGGCGCTCGGCCGCCAGCTTCCCCTTCAGCTCGTCGAGCTGCGCCCGGTTCGGCAGCTCGCCGTTCCAGAGGAGGTAGCACACCTCCTCGAAGGTGGTGTTGCGGGCCAGGTCGTCGATGTCGTACCCGCCGTAGATCAGCTCGCCCTGGGCCCCGTCGATCCAGCTCAGCCTGCTCTGCCCTACGACGACCCCTTCCAGCCCCTTGGACGACATATCGACTTCCTCGTACGCAAACGCGAGAGTAGATTCTCCGGTCTTCCCGCCCGGACCCGCAGCGCGGCGGCCCCGCGGGCCGCTGCACGTCCCGTACCCGTGGCGGGCGGGGAACATAGCGAGCCGCACCAGCGCTCGCAAGACGAGTCCGCGAAGCGCCGGAGCCCTTCCGGCACGGGTGTTTTCGCCTTTCCCGGCCCCTGCCGCACGCCGCGTGGACGGACCGAGCGACGCCGAGCTGATCGAGCGCATCCTGCGGGGCGAGCGGGAGCGCTACGCGGTGCTGGTGGCGCGCTACCAGGAGGCGCTCTTCCGCCACGCCCTGGGGATGGTGGGCGACCCGGACGCGGCGGCGGACCTGGTGCAGGACTCGTTCGTGAAGGCGTACACGCGGCTGGCCACCTGCCAGGACCCGGCGCGCTTCCCCGCCTGGCTCTTCCGCATCCTCCGCAACCGCTGCAAGGACTGGCTCAAGAACCGCCGCCAGCGCAACGTGCCGCTGCACGACGACACGGCGGCCGCCCCCGCGCGGGACGACCCGGGGGTGGAGCTGGAGCGGACCGAGCTGGGCGGGGTGGTGGCGGCGGCGCTGGCGCGCCTCCCCGGGGCCCAGCGCGAGGCCTTCCTGCTGAAGCACGTGGAGGGGCTGAGCTACGAGGAGATGGCGGAGCGGCTGGAGACGGGGGTGAGCGCGCTCAAGATGCGGGTGATGCGCGCCCGCGAGACGCTGCAGGCGCTCCTCCGCGACGTGGTGTGAGGCGGAGGAGCCGCGGGCGGCGGGGTCAGGCCGCGGGCGGCCCGGCCTCGCGGGGGTTGGCGTCGGCGCCGGCCTCCACCTCGCGGGCGCAGCGGGCGCAGAGGCGGGTCTCGGGGATGATCTCCAGCCGCTCCACCTCGATGTCGCGGCCGCAGCGCTCGCAGATGCCGAAGCTCTCGGGCTCCTTGTAGAGCCGCGACAGCGCCTCGTCGATGGCGTAGAGGCGGCGCCCCTCCACGCTGGCGAGGAGGAAGTCCTGCTCCTGCTCGTTGCTCTCGCTGCCGATGTCGGCCGGGTGCGAGCGGTAGAGCGTCAGCTCGCCGGCGCGGTCGCGCAGGTCGGCCACGCGCTCGTCGAAGTGCTCGATGGCGTCCAGCGCGTCCGCACGCTCGCGCAGCAGGCTCTGCTCGATGCGGGCCCGCTCTTGCTCCTGCAGCATCCCGGTGCTCCCCTGGTTCGAAGTGGCCTCGTCTCCCGCGCCCCAATCAAGCACCGTGCCGTCCGAGAAGCAAGCCGACTCCTCCCCCCTCCCCGGCCTGGCCCTGGCCGCCGCCATCGCCGCCGCCGCGGGGGCGCTGCAGCGGCTGGAGCGCGCCCTCTTCGGCCACGTGGCGGTGGAGGCGCTGGTGCTGGCCATCCTGCTGGGGATGGCGGTGCGCGCCGCCTGGGTCCCCGGCCCCCGCTGGCGCCCGGGGATCCGCCTGGCCGGGAAGCAGGTGCTGGAGGTGGCCATCGTGCTGCTGGGCGCCTCGGTGAGCCTGCCGCTCCTGCTGCGCGCCGGCCCGGCGCTGGCCATCGCCATCCTGGGGGTGGTGCTCGCCGGGCTGGTCGGCGGCTACGCCCTGGGGCGGGCGCTGGGGCTCACCCCCCGGCTGGCCACCCTCATCGCCGTCGGCAACGCCATCTGCGGCAACTCGGCCATCGCCGCGGTGGCGCCGGTCATCGGCGCCGACAGCGAGGACGTGGCCTCGGCCATCGCCTTCACCGCGGTGCTGGGAGTGGCGGTGGTGCTGGGGCTCCCCCTCCTGGTCCCGGTGCTGGGGCTGGACCACTACCAGTACGGCGCGCTGGCGGGGATGACGGTCTACGCCGTCCCCCAGGTGCTGGCGGCCACCTTCCCGGTGAGCCGGCTGAGCGGCGAGGTGGGGACGCTGGTGAAGCTGGTGCGGGTGCTGCTGCTGGGGCCGGTGGTGGTGTTCTTCGCCCTGCGCCGCCGCCGCATCGGCGAGCAGCGGCTGGCGCCGGGGGGCTTCGTCCCCTGGTTCATCGCCGGCTTCCTGGTGCTGGCGGCGCTGCGCTCGCTGGGGATCGTCCCGCCGGAGGTGGCCGCCCCCGTGCGCGAGGTGTCGCGCTGGCTGACGGTGGCGGCGATGGCGGCGCTGGGGCTGGAGGTGGAGGTGCGCGCCCTGGGGAAGGTGGGCGGGCGGGTGGCGGCCGCGGTGACGGGCTCGCTCCTGGTGGTGCTCTCCGTCGCCGCGGCCCTCATCCACCTGCTGGGGATCGGGTGATCACTCGCGCCGGATGACGGCCACCCGCACCGTCCCCGGCGGCGCCACCCCGCCGGAGAGGATCGTCACCCCCGCGAAGGCATTGGCCGCCACGCCCATCCGCGCATACGCCGCCGCGCCGCCGTCCACCAGGGTGAAGGCGTCCGCCACCCCGTTGGCGGGGTCGCGCGGGTCGAGCTCGTAGGCGCAGGAACAGGCCGGGCCCGGGGAGAAGTCCAGCCCCGAGTACATGCTGCGGAAGTTCCAGCTCGGCTGCGTGTACTGCGCGGCCGGGCTCCCCGCCGCGTCGTCGATGTAGGTGGCCGCCGCCCAGTCGCGGAACCAGGGGAGCGGGTCGGTCCCCAGCACCGTCTGCAGGTTGTCGAGCCCGATCTCCTGCGTGTTGATCAGCGCGCTCCAGAACGCCGCCTGTGCCCCGCCGTCGCGGTCCGCCGCGTAGCGCATGAACGCCCAGGCGGCGCCGCGGGTGGCCAGGTCCGGCTGGTCGCCGTCGAGCTGGAAGGGGCCCTCGTCCTCGGGCGTCAGGAGCCATTCCCGCAGCCGCGCGAAGTTGTCGTGGGCGTAGGCGAAGAACGCGTCCGTCTGCTGCACGCCGCCGAAGTCGCCCAGGTCCAGGTTGGCGCCCGGCGCGAATCCCGAGGCGGCGTACAAGAGCAGCTCCTCGCCGATGTGGGACAGCCCCTCGTTCAGCCACCCCTCCTCGAGCAGGCCGTTCCATGGCGTGTTGACGTGGATGCGGCGCGAGGAGTTGATCAGGTGCTGGTACTCGTGCCCCAGGGTGCCCACGGTCTGCTCCAGCACGAAGGACACGCTCCGCGGGTTGTTGTTCACCTCGCCGCTGGGGTCCGCCGCCAGCATGTAGAACATCTCCCCCACGTTGCTGGTGGCGCACTGGGCCGCGGTGAGGAGGTCGCGCGAGAACACGAACCCGCCGGTGAACGAGCCGGAGCCCTCCGGCGTCAGCTCGTTCACCGCCCGCGTGTAGAAGGCGATCACCCGGCCGTTGCCGTCGATGTCGGCCGGCGCGCCGAAGTTGGCGGTGATCACCGGGTGGATGAAGGTGTCGAAGGTGTCGGCGATGGCCTCGTAGTCGGCCGTGGTCAGCCCGCCGGCCGGGTTCATCGTGTCCTCCATCACGATGACGCTCGTCCCCACCGCCACCACCCGGCCGGTCCGGTTGTCGGCGTTGCTGCAGGCGAAGTCCGTCTCCACGTTCAGCGTCATCAGCGCGCCCACGGCGGGGACGCCGGGGGTGATGGCCCGGCGCGCGCCCGCGGGCGTGCGGTTGGGACGGAAACGGCCGTCGGTGCCGGCGCGCCCGGCTACCTCGCGCCGCTCGCGGGCGCGCAGCCGGGCCTCCCAGGCGTGGTCGCGCCGCGGGCCGGCGCGCACGCCGAAGCGCGGCGCCAGCCCCGGGCGCAGCTCCGGGGTGGGCGGGCCGCTCACCGGCACGATCCCCGACCCCGT
>DASUNK010000082.1:0-2384 GCA_036277195.1 Longimicrobiaceae bacterium
GGGACGGAGCCGGGACGGTCCTCGGCGCGGCGCTCGGGGGCGGCGTGCGGCTGCACGTCGTCGGGGTGGCGGTCGACGTACCAGAAAGTGCGGGCGAGGAGCTTGAGCGCCTCGGTGGTGGTGAGGATGGAGTAGAGCCCCTTCATCTCCCCGCCGGGGAGGATGTTGGCGAAGTCCGCGGCGCCCTCGCGCCCGGGCGCCTCGGCCCACCCGGCGGGGATGCCGGGGCCGTACTCGGTCTCGAAGGGGATGACGCTGAAGCCGGCCCGCACGCGGCGCATCCCCAGCACCATCAGCACCTCCAGCATGCTGGCGGGGGCGCCCAGCGGGTCGTACGCCCTGCTGACGGTGACGAAGAAGCCGTCCACCGGCTCGGGGGGGACGTCGGTGGAGATGCTGGCCCAGAAGAGGTTGGGCGGCAGCTGCACGTAGGCGGTGGGGACGGGGAGGCGCAGGTCCCATCCGCCCAGGGTGGGCGCGGCCTCCACCAGGTAGCGGGCCACGGGGGTGTCGAGCGCGTACAGCCGCCGGCCGAAGCGCCAGAAGTTGAAGGAGTGGTAGAGGATGGCGCGGTACTCCTCCAGCATGTGCGGCGGGGCCTCGTCGGGGACCAGCTCGCGCACGGCGTCGCTGCCGCGGGTGAGGAAGGCGAAGCGCTCGCGGCTGGTGGTGTCCTCGCCGAGCATCTCCGCCTCGTCGAGGATGGCGGGGAAGGCGCGGTGCTCGAAGGCGCTGTCGCCGAACACGAGCTCGTAGGGGGTGAGCCGCGGCAGCCCTGCCGCGGGGATCCTGCTGGTGAGGTCGTCCGCTCCGGCTTCGGCCACGCTGCTCTCCGAGTGCGAAAGTGCGAGAGTGCGAAAGTGCGAAAGTGCGAAAGTGCGAAAGTGCGAAAGTGCGCCAAGCTACCGTCTCCCGCAGGGATCTCGCCAGCGCGGCTAGGGGCGGGGATCTTCCTCCGGCGCGGGTGGCGGGTCGCCGTCGGCCAGGAGGGCGAGGGCCTCGTCCACGGCGGCCGTGGGGACGGCCAGACGCCACCCGCGCACGCGCCCGAAGACGCCCGCGTACGCTCCGCTGCCGCCGTCCACCCGCACCTCGGCCGGGATTCCGGCCTGTGCAAGGATGTCGCGCGCCACGCTGGCGTTCAGCTCGTCGCCGTACGTCTTCACCTCCACCAGCGGCCCCGTCCCGCCGGGCGCCTGCCGCAGCGGCCGCGAGCGCGGGCCTTCGTCCTCGCCCTCCTCGCCGAAGAGCACGCTCGACTCCAGCACCTCCGGCGCCCGCCGCCCCCCGAAGAGGCCGCGCACCGACTCCCACGCCCCGCGGCGGCGCACCAGCACCAGCGCCACCTCGCCGGCGTCGTCCTCCTCGTACAGCCCATCCAGGTAGACGTAGTGCACATCGCCGAGCGCGTCCGGACGGGGAACGGCCAGCGGCTCGCCCTCGACCTCCACCTCGATCTCCGTCATCCCTGCGAAGGCGCCGGGGTCCAGCTCGCGCTCGATGAAGAGGTCGCCGTCCACCTCCCAGGCGCTCTCGCCCGCGGGCTCGCCCGAGCGGTAGAAGAGGGGGTCGAAGGGCTGCCCCTCGCGCCGCTTGAAGTTCTCGTCCTCGGCGTAGTCCATCTCCTCCAGCGCGTCCTCGCCCGCCATGGACTCGCGGTGGTGCAGCACCTCGTGGGCGATCGTCTCCCACAGCTCGCCCTCCCAGTCGAAGCCGTCCTCCTGCCGGGCCAGCTGCACGAAGGAGCCGTGGTAGAGGTGCACCCCCGAGCGGAATTGCACCGGCGAGTCCACCCCGGGGTCGTACTCGCCGGTGGCGCACTCGCCCAGGACGAAGACGCCGGGGACCTCCGGGTGCGGCACCGCCTCACGCGAGACCACCAGGTACGCCACCCCCTGCCGGTAGTGCTCGGGGATGGAGTCGAACATCTCCCGCGCCCGGGCCTCGAACTCCGCGAACCGCAGCTCGTCCCTTTCCGCTGCGGCGGGTATCTTCGGCAACGCGGCGGCGCTCCCGCGCATCCAACCGCGGAGGCCGCCCTTCTCCCCATCCCCCGAAAAACCGATGCGACGCCTGCCCCTGCTGATGGCCGTGGCCGCGCTCCTCGCGGGTCCCGCCGCCGCGCCCGCGCAGGTGCGCCAGGAGGCGGACACCGCCTTCCGCCCCGCCGTCCCCTCGCCCGCGTACCCGGCCGGCCAGGGGCCGCGCGTGCTCTTCGACGAGGCGCACCTGAATTTCCACACCGCGTCCGGCCGCTACAAGCCCTTCGTGGACCTGGTGACCGCCGACGGCTACCGGGTGACGCCCAACGCCGCGCCCTTCAGCGCCGCCACGCTCGCCGGCCATGACGTGCTGGTGATCGCCAACGCCGCGGGTGCGCGCGG
>DASUNK010000083.1:0-5019 GCA_036277195.1 Longimicrobiaceae bacterium
CGCCCGACGAGCGCGCCTTCCTGGCGGAGCTGGAGCCCGCGCGCACCGTCCTGGTCCGCACCAAGGCCGATCAGGTGAAACTGGACGCTGGAGAAATGGACGCTCAGGACGACGCCCCCGCCGTCGCCGTCTCGGCCCTGACGGGAGAGGGGATGGCGGAGCTGCGCGGGGTGCTGCTGGCGCGCGGGTTCGGCGGCATCGTCGGCGAGCCGGGCGAGGCGCCGCTGGTGACGCGCGAGCGGCACGCCCGCGGACTCCGTGCCGCGCGCGCCGAGCTGGAGCACTTCCTCGCCGCCCTGGCGGAGGCGGTGCCGATGGAGTTCGCCGCCACCCACCTCCGGGCCGCCGCCGGCGCGCTGGAGGACCTGGTGGGCGCCGTCACCGCCGAGGACGTGCTGGACCGGGTGTTCGGCCAGTTCTGTGTCGGAAAGTAAGGGAGGGGGCGATAAAAAACGCGCCCAGATCGCTTCTGAGCGCTTTTGCCCCGGGGGGCGCACCTCTCCCCCTCGCCACGGCCGGATCGCGCGGCATACGCAAACTGTGAAGGCCGGTTTTCTTCGGGAGGATTTCGGAAAACGCTACGATCCTATCGCACCACGTCGAATGAAGTGGCGGCCGCGGCGCCGTAGGGGATCTGCTCGACCGCTGCCACGTGGGCGTGGGGCGGACCTTCCGTGAGCAGCCTCTCCAGCTCCGCGACCGCCGCGCCGGGTCCGCGGACGTGCACCTCCACGCTGCCGTCCGCGCAGTTGCGCACCGTCCCCGCCAGGCCGAGGCGGGTGGCCTGGTGGCGGGTCCACCAGCGGAACCCCACCCCCTGCACCCGGCCCCGGACCCGGTACCCGGCCTCCGTCATCCCGTCAGAAGGTCTCCTGGTGGCTCGGGGGCCGGTGCGTCGTCGTCGTCCCCGAAGTGCCCGACATGCCGGAGCTCGGCATCCCCGAAGACATCCCCGACGAGCCGCCGCGGCTGCCCGTGCCGCCGCCCGGCCCGGTCAGCTTGTTCTCCAGGGTGTCCATCAGCGAGCGCAGGAACCCGCTCTGCCCCGTGCCGCCCACCAGCGAGCGCGCCTCGGTGGCGATGGCGGCCGTGAGCCCGCCCAGCACCGCGTCGCGCACCTGGTTGCGGGTGCGGCCCAGCTTGGTTCCCGGCTTGATCACCTTGTTGTCGCGGCCCGCCAGCAGCAGGCCGATCCCGAAGGCGATCCCCAGCGCCGGGAGCGCGTTCCGCCGCACGCCCTCGAGCACGCCCTGCCGCTCCAGCGTGTCCTCCGCCCGGTGCACCACGCTGCTCATCCGGTCGCGCGCCTGCGAGGCCACGCTGCCGGCCCGGTCGGCCGCGGTGCGGGCGACGTCCTTCGCCTTCGTCCCCAGGCTCCCCGCGCCCTCGCGCAGGGTCTCGCCCGCCTCCTTCACCCGGTTCACCGTCCGCTCGCGCACCCCCTCGGGGGCATGCTCGTCCGCGAAGGCCAGGCCGGAGTACTCCTCGCGGCTGCCGCCGGCGTGCAGGTCGGAATGGACCTCGGCCGTGCCGGCCCCCGGGTCGCCCATGCCGCCCGTGCCGCTCAAGCCCGGCGTGCCTGCTGGATCTCGCTCTGCACCCATTGCTTGTCCTCCTTCAAAGTTTGAATCGTCTGCTCCGGCGCCAGGCTGTCCCGCTTCAGGCTGTCCAGCGACTTCTTCGCCAGGAAGCCGCCGACCGCGAGGAAGACCAGCCCCACGATCAGCGCGCCCAGCCAGTATTCGTCCAGCGCATCTCCCACCAGCAGCACCAGGAACAGGATCAGCACCATCGCGCCCACCAGCGCCAGCAGGCCGCCCGTGGCCACCATGGTGGCGTCGCGGGCCGCGGCCTTCAGGTTCTGGCGCATCTCCGCCTTGGCGAGCGCCACCTCCTGGCGGACGAGGGTGGCGCTGTCCTGCGCCAGCTGCCGGATCAGTTCGCCCAGGGCGGGCTCCTCGCCCGCCCCTTCCACGCGGGCGGGGCCGTTCACCGTCCGGTCGGGCACCACTCGAATCTCTTCCGCCATGTATCCCCCTCTTTCGCTTATCCCGCAGGATCCCGTTACCGGAAGAGCTTCCCGACCACCCATCCCGCGGCCACCGCCACCACCAGCGTCTGCACCGGGCGCTGCTCCACCTGGCGCTGCAGCCCCTGCCGGAGCGTGTCCGCGTCGTTGTCGCGCAGGAAGCGCGCGAAGTTCTCCAGCATGTCGGCCGTCCCCTCGGCCAGGCTCCCGGCGCGGGCCATCAGCCCCGGCGCGTTCGGGGAGGTCCCCTTGCTGGCCAGCTCGTCGAGCTTCTCGGCCGCCGTCTCCAGCCGCTCGGCCGCCTGCTCCTTGAGATCGTCCAGCCGCTCGCCGGCGTCGCCGAGCACCTCCTCCACGCCGCCCGGGGTGGCCTCGGTGGCCGTCCCCCCGCCGGTGGCGCCGAAGCCGCCGCCCAGCGCGTCCGAGGTGCCGCTGCTCCCGCCGCCGGTGAAGCCGCCCGTGCCGCTCCCGAGCCCACCCGAGCCGCTGCCGGTGAAGCCGCCGGTGCCGCTTCCCAGGCCGCCCGAGCCGCTGCCGGTGAGGCCGCCGGTGCCGCTTCCCAGGCCGCCGGTGCCGCCGGCGCCCATACCGCTCCCGGCGCTCCCGAAGCCGGTGCCGCTGCTTCCCGCGCCGCTCCCGGAAGTGCTCCCCAACCCGCTTCCGCTCGTGTTCCCGGGGCCTCCGGTGGAGCCGCCCAGGCCCCCGGACGAACCCGTGCCGCCGAAGCCGCCGGTCCCGCCGGTATCCTGTTGATCCATGCTGGTCCTCCTTGTTGTACAGGGTTGCCGTGGCGGAACCCCGGGTGCACATCATGTGCCATGCACCGGTCCGGTCTCCGGCTGCTGTGTTCCACGTGGAACACACCTCCGGGCGGCTGGTATGGATAGCCCTTAGGCCCCCCTTTCCCCCTGGACGACGGCGAGATGGACGGGCGCTTCGACGTGATCGTGGTGGGCGGCGGGCACGCCGGCGTGGAGGCCGCGGCGGCTGCGGCGCGCGCGGGCGCGCGCACGCTGCTGGTGACGGCCAACCTCGAGGCCATCGGCCAGCTGAGCTGCAACCCGGCCATCGGCGGGGTGGCCAAGGGCACCGTGGTCCGCGAGGTCGACGCGCTGGGGGGCGTGATGGGGGTGGCGACGGACCGAGCCCGCATCCAGTTCCGCATGCTCAACCGCAGCAAGGGCCCGGCGGTGTGGGCGCCGCGCGCCCAGTGCGACCGTGGCCTCTATCCCCGTGCGGCGCGGGCGCTGCTGGAGCGGCACGCGGGGCTGGAGTTCTTCCAGGGGATGGTCGGCGCGCTCCTGCTGGAGGGAGAGCGGGTGGCGGGGGTGCGCACCGAGAACGGCTTCGAGTTCCGCGCCCGCGCGGTGGTGCTGACGGCGGGGACCTTCCTGCGCGGCCGCATCCACGTGGGCCGGGCGGCTGCGGTCCCCGCGGGGCGCGCCGGGGACCCGCCCTCGGTGCGGCTGGCGGAGCAGCTGGAGGGGCTGGGGCTGGAGGTGGCGCGCTTCAAGACCGGGACGCCGCCGCGCATCGACGGGCGCTCGGTGGACTACGCGCGGGTGGAGGCGCAGCCGGGCGAGGACCCGGAGTACCGCCTCTCCGCCTGGGGGCGGGCGCCGCTCCTGCCGCAGCGCCCGTGCTGGATCACCTGGACCGGCGCGGAGCTGGCCGAACTGGTGGAGAGCCACCTGGGCGACTCCGCGCTCTACGGCGGCGAGATCGCCGGCCGCGGGCCGCGCTACTGCCCCTCCATCGAGGACAAGATCGTCAAGTTCCCCGACGCGCCGCGCCACCAGGTCTTCCTGGAACCGGAGGGGCTGGAGACGCACGAGCTTTACGTGAACGGGCTCTCCACCTCGCTCCCCGCGGCGGTGCAGGAGCGGATGCTGCGCACCGTGCCCGGGCTGGAGCGGGTGCGGATGACGAAGGTCGGCTACGCCATCGAGTACGACTACTACCCGCCCCACCAGCTGCGTCCCACGCTGGAGCTGAAGGCGCTCCCGGGGCTCTTCCTCGCCGGGCAGGTGAACGGCACCACGGGCTACGAGGAGGCTGCGGGGCAGGGGGTGGTCGCCGGGGCGAACGCGGCCTTCGCCGCGCTCGGCCGCGAGCCGCTGGTGCTGGAGCGCGACCAGGCCTTCATCGGGGTGCTGGTGGACGACCTGGTGACCCGGGGGACGGACGAGCCGTACCGGCTCTTCACCTCGCGGGCGGAGTTCCGGCTGACGCTGCGCCAGGACAACGCGCTGCACCGCCTGGGGCCGCTGGCGGCGGCGCGGGGACTGCTGACGCCGGCGCAGGCCGAGGCGCTGGAGCGGCGGCTGGAGCTGGCCGCCGGGCTCGACGCCTGGCTGCGCGGTACGAACGCCACGCCCGCGCAGGCCAACCCCCTGCTGGAGGCGGCGGGCTCCGCGCCGATCCGCGAGCCCACCAGGCTGGCCGTGCTGCTGAAGCGTCCCAGCCTCTCCGCCGCGGGGCTGCTGGAGGCGGTGGGGGGCGCCCCCGAGGCGGAGCGGCCGGTGCTGCTGGAAGCGCTGGCCGCGGCCGAGATGGAGCTGCGCTACGCGGGCTACCTGGCCCGCGAGCGCGACCGGGCGGAGAGCCTGCGCCGGCACGCCGACTTCGCGCTCCCGGACGACCTCGCCTATCCCCAGCTGCACACCCTCTCCTTTGAGGCGCGGCAGAAGCTGGAGCGGGTGCGCCCGGCCACCCTCGCCCAGGCGGCGCGCATCCCCGGGGTGAGCCCCAGCGACCTGCAGAACCTGGTGATGGAGATTCGCAAGCGGGCGCCCGCGCGCGCTTCGTAACCTTTCGGCTTCATTGTTCCACGTGGAACGTCTCCGCTGGACGTACCTTCCACGTGGAGGTATATTCTCGCTCCACCCTCCAGCCCCGGCTCCCGGAGAGCGCCCGCGTGTCTCGGATCATCGCCATCGCGAACCAAAAGGGCGGCGTCGGCAAGACCACCACCGCCATCAACCTCGGCG
>DASUNK010000084.1:0-5976 GCA_036277195.1 Longimicrobiaceae bacterium
GGCCTTTCGCGCGCGGGGGCGGCGGAGCGCACCACGGCCGGCCGCGCGGGCGCCACCACGGGAGCTGCGGCCGCTTCCGTCCCTCCATCGTCACCCTCGCCGTCGCCCGCCTCGCCGCCGCCGTCGCCGGAAGGCTCCACCTCGCCGCCTTCAAGCAGGGTCTGGCCTTCGAGCGTCGTGCGGCGCGGCACCACCAGCCGGCTCGCCACCACGAAGCCGCTGTCGCTGCGGCCCTCCACCCGCACCGAGTCGCCCGGCGCGAGGGCCGCGGGCTCGGCGGGGTCGCCGTCCGGCGTCACCGTCTCGGTCGCCAGCCCCACCACCACGCGCAGGTCCGGCAGCCCGGCGTCGTCCGGGCGCAGCAGGAGCGCGTCCGCATCGTCCGAGATGGCGAGCACCGTCCCGGCCACGGCCACCTCGGACGGCACCCGCCCCGCGGGCGCCATGCGGATGCCGTTCACCAGCACGGCGCGGGCGCCTTCCAGCTCGACCGACGCGGGGAAGGCGAGGCCGGAGGTCTGGTCCACCCGCAGGCCGCGCAGCGCGACGGAGGCGCCCGCCGGGAGGTCGGGGATCTCGATGCGCCCCACCGTGTCTCCCCCGGCCATCAGCCGCAGGGTCACGGGCCCCGCCACCAGGCCCTCGATCTCGAACGCGCCCTCGCGCACGTCGGCGCCCTGCTCGGCCTCCACCGCCCACACCGAGGCGGCCGGCGCCGCGCCCGGCCCCGCGAAGTCGCCCCGGATGTCGATGCCGCCTCCGCCACAGGCGCCCACGGAGGCCAGCAGCCCGAGGGCGAGGAGGGGCGCGCGGAGGTGGCGCGCCAGCCAGTCGGTGGCGAGGTGGGCGACGGCCTCCAGCGCCCCCGCCTCCTCGAACAGGTGCGTGGCGCCGGGGACGATCTCCATCCGCTTCTCGCAGGTGAGCTGCGCGTAGGCCTGGCGGTTCAGCTCGATGACGGGGACGTCGTGGCCGCCCACGATGAGGAGCGTGGGGGCGCGCACCCGCGGCAGCGCGTCGCCGGCCAGGTCCGGCCTCCCGCCGCGCGAGACCACGGCGGCCACCGCGTCCGGCCGCGCCGCCGCGGCCACCAGCGCGGCCCCGCCCCCGGTGCTGGCCCCGAAGTACCCCACCGGCAGCGTGGCCAGGTCCGCGCGGCCGCGCAGCCAGTCGGTGGCCGCCGCCAGCCGCTCCGCCAGCAGGCCGATGTCGAAGCGGAGGCGGCCGGTGTAGGCGTCCGCCGCCTCCTCGCGGGGGGTGAGCAGGTCCATCAGCAGGGTGGCGAGCCCGGCGCGGCGCAGCTCGGCCGCCACGTAGCGGTTGCGCGAGCTGTGGCGGCTGCTCCCGCTGCCGTGCGCGAAGAGCACCACGCCCGCCGCGCCGGGGGGACCGGCCAGGTCGCCGTCCAGCGTCACCCCGCCCGCGGGGATGCGGAGGGTCTCCTCGGCGGCGGGTGCGGGGGCGTCCACGCTCAGCCGCCTTCCGGCGCGGCGGGGGCGTGGGCGAGCAGCTCGCGCACCTCCTCGTCGGTGGTCTGGGAGAAGTCCTCGTACCAGAGCCCCACCGCGTAGAACGGCTCGGGAGTCAGCGCGCACACCACGTCGTCCACCTCGTCGCGGATCTCGTCGCACGTCTCCCCCGCCGCCACCGGGACGGCCACCACCACCTCGCGGGGACGGTGCTGGCGGACGGCCGCCGCCGCAGCGCGCATGGTGGAGCCGGTGGCCAGCCCGTCGTCCACCAGCACCACCGTGCACCCCTCCAGCCGGGGCTGGGGGCGGGCGCCGCGGTAGGCGCGCTCGCGCCGCTCCAGCTCCTCCTCCTCGCGCGCGGCCACGGCGTCGATCACCCGGTCCGGGATGCCGAGCGCCTCCACCACGCGCGGGTTGAGCACGCGCGTGCCGCCGGAGGCGATGGCGCCCATCGCCAGCTCCTCGTGCCCGGGGACGCCGAGCTTGCGCACCAGGAAGACGTCGAGCGGCGCGCCCAGCGCGCGAGCCACCTCGTAGCCCACGGGGACGCCGCCGCGCGGCAGGGCCAGCACCACCACGTCCGGGCGGCCGGCGTAGCGGGAGAGCTCCCGCGCCAGCCGCTGGCCGGCGTCGGCGCGGTCGCGGAAGCGGGTGGCAACTTCGGGTTGGAATGGGAACATCGGGCGTTTCCGGTCGGACGGTCCACCGCCCGGCGCTGCAAGAACGACTCCGCGCTGTGATAGATGCGCCTCAACCAGCGGGACTGGCGTCGACGTGGTGGAGCGAAGCGGCGGTGCGCGCCGCGAACCTGCGCACGCCGGCGTCCGGGTCGTGCAGCAGCCGGTCGAGGAGGCGCGCCACCGCTCCAAGGTTTCCAGCGCCACGGAGGTTTCCCAGCGCGGCGGCAGCTGCCACGCGGACTTCCGGCTCCTTGCGCCGGGCGGCCTGCTCAAGGACGCACACGGTGCCTTCCGCCGGCACCAGGCTCGCGAGGTGCGCCGCCTTCGAGGCCAGCAGCGGCTCGGCGGTGCGCGCAAGCTCTTCGAGCACCGGGAGGGTTTCGGCCCCGAGCCTGTCCGCCCGCGCGTAATCCGGCTCGTCGCTTTCGAGGATCGCGAGCACCGCGTCTCTCGTCGAGTCCATGTTCGCCCTCTCCCCTAGCTCACCAGGGCTCGCAACATAGAACCGAACGGTAAAATGGACGATCAGATCGCACGCGTCAAGTCGTCCGGGTCAGGAGGCATCTCCTCGCCCTCCAGCACGGTGAGCATCTCGGCGCGGACCTGGGCCATCAGCGTCTCGACGCCTTCGACGGTGGGCGGGGGGACGATCGGGGGGAGGAAGTGGACGTGCATGGTGTTCGGGCGGATGCGCCACGCCCCCGGCGGCATGATCTCGTACGCCCCCGTCACCACCGTGGGCACCACCGGCACCTGCGCCTCCACCGCCAGCATGAACGCGCCCTTCTTGAAGGGGAGCAGCCGCCCCGTCCGCGAGCGCGTCCCCTCCGGGTAGATCACCACCACGCTGCGGTCGCGGCGGATCTTCTCGCCCGCCGCGCGCAGGCTGCGGATGGCGGCCTCGCGGTGGGAGCGGTCGATGGAGATGTGCCCCGCCGCCTGCCACGCGGGCCCGAAGAGGGGGATCTTCTCCAGCTCCTTCTTGGCGACGAAGTGGAAGGGCACCTCCAGCGAGGCGGCGATGGCGAAGATGTCGAACCACGACACGTGGTTGGCCGCCACCACCAGCGGCTCGCCCGGGCGCACGTGCTCGCGGCCGTGCGCCACCACCGGGCACCCGCTGGCCCGCAGGATGGAGCGCGCCCACTTCCGCGAGACGTCCACGTACCACCCGCCGGGCTTCCGCTTCAGCAGCGCGGCGGCGAGCACCTGCGGACCCCACCAGAGCGTGACGGCCACCAGCGCCACGCCCATCCACAGGGTGCGCATCACGCCCCCTCCCGCTCCGGCTCCTCGAAGTGGCGCCAGCCGTGCACCCCGGGGGGCGAGCGGCGCCCCTCCGCGTCCACGAACCACACCCCGTCGCCGCCGCCGATGCGCCCCACCGAGGTGAGCCGCACCCCGTGGGCGGCCTCGAACTCGGCCGCGTGCGGCTGCATGGCCCCCAGCGGCGAGGTGAAGCACAGCTCGTAGTCCTCGCCGCCCCCCAGCGCCAGCCGCAGCGCTTCGGCGGGGTCCGCCGCCACGCGGCGCACCGAGCGGTGCACGGGGATCACCTCGGGAGAGAGCATCACCGCCACGCCGCTGGCAGCCGCCAGGTGGCCCGCGTCGCCCGCCAGGCCGTCGGAGAGGTCGATCATGGCGGAGGCCAGGCCGCGCTCCGCCAGCCAGAGCGCCTCGTGCACCCGGGGCATGGGCGCGGCGAAGCGCTCGCGCGCCGCGCGGTCCGGCTCCTCCCCGCGCAGCAGCGCGGCCACGGCCGCCGCCGAGCCGCCCAGCTCCCCCGTCACCCACACCTCGTCGCCCACCACGGCGCCGGAGCGGAGGACGGGGCTCGGGCACTCGCCCACCACCACTACGTCCACCACCAGCGACCCCGGCGAGCGCGACACGTCGCCCCCCAGCAGCACGGCGCCCACCGCCGCGGCGGCCTTGCGCACCCCCTCCATCAGGTGCGCGGCGGCGCTCCCCGCGTCGCGCTCCGGCAGCGCCAGCGACACCAGCACCCCGATCGGGCGGGCGGCGACGGCGGCCAGGTCGCTCAGCGCCCCGGCCGCGGCCCGGAAGCCGATCTCGCGGTCGCTCAGCCAGTCGCGCCGGAAGTGGATCCCCTCCACGCTCAGGTCGGTGGAGAGGGCGATCCCCTCGCCCGACACCACGGCGCAGTCGTCGCCGGGACCCACCCACACCTCGGGCGGCAGCGCCGCCGCGGCGCCGTGCGGGAGGAAGCGGCGGATGAGGTCGAACTCGGCGCCCGGCCCCAGCGCCGCGGGCCGGCCGGGGGGGCGGCGGACGGGTCGGCTCGGGTCGGGAATGGCGTTCCTCCCGCGGTTCAGTACGCCGGCGGGTCGCTGGCCGGGAAGCTCTCCAGCGAGCCCTCGGTGACCTTGGCGTTGGTGTCGCCGTGGTGCGTCATCGCCCCCGCCGCCACCCCTCCGCCCACGGCGTCGGCCTTCTCCTTCCCCTCCAGCAGCTGCCGCAGCACGTACTGGAGGATGCCGCCGTGCCGGTAGTACAGCACCTCCTGCGGGGTGTCGATGCGGATCAGCGCACGGAACTCCGTGGCCCGGTCGTCTTCGCCGGTGGCGCGCACCGTCACCTCGCGCCCGCCGCGGAAGCCGCCCTCGATCACCTCCGCCATCCCCAGCACGTCGAAGCGCTCACGCCCGGTGAGCCCCAGCGACTGCACGCTCTCGCCCGGGAGGAACTGCAGCGGGAGCACGCCCATCCCCACCAGGTTGGAGCGGTGGATGCGCTCGTAGCTCTCCGCCACCACCGCCTTGATCCCCTGCAGGTACGGCCCCTTGGCCGCCCAGTCGCGCGAGCTGCCGGAGCCGTACTCCTTCCCCGCCAGCACCACCAGCGGCGTGCCGCCGGCCTGGTAGCGCATGGCCGCGTCGTAGATGGTGGTCACCTCGTCTTCGGGGAAGTAGGTCGTCCAGCCGCCCTCCGTCCCCGGCGCCAGCAGGTTGCGGATGCGGGTGTTGGCGAAGGTGCCGCGGATCATCACCTCGTGGTTGCCCCGCCGCGCGCCGTAGGAGTTGAAGTCGCGCGGGTCCACCCCGTGCTCCACCAGGTAGCGCCCGGCCGGCGAGTCCTGCTTGATGCTCCCCGCGGGGGAGATGTGGTCCGTGGTCACGCTGTCGCCCAGCAGCGCGATGCAGCGCGCCCCCGCGATCTCGGTGACGTGCGCCGGGGCCTGGCGCTCCATCGCCTCGAAGTACGGCGGCTGGCGCACGTAGGTCGACTCGGGGTCCCAGGCGAAGCGGTCGCCCGGGGGCGTGTCCATCGAGTTCCAGCGCTCGTCGCCCGCGTACACCTCGCCGTAGCTGCGCCGGTACATCTCGGACTCAATGGCGCTCTGGATGGCGGACTGCACCTCGTTCGAGGTGGGCCACACGTGCTCCAGGAACACCGGCTTCCCGTCCTTCCCGGTGCCGAGCGGCTCGTTGTACGGGTCCCAGTCGATGCGCCCCGCCAGCGCGAACGCCACCACCAGCGGGGGCGACATCAGGAAGTTGGCCCGGACGTCGGAGTTGATCCGCCCCTCGAAGTTGCGGTTCCCCGAGAGCACCGAGGCGGCCACCAGCCCGCCCTTCTGGATGGCCTCGGAGATCTGCTGCGGCAGCGGCCCCGAGTTGCCGATGCAGGTGGTGCAGCCGTAGCCCACCACGTTGAAGCCGAGCTGCTCCAGGTAGGGCAGCAGCCCCGACTTCTCGTAGTAGGCGGTCACCACCTTGGAGCCGGGGGCCAGCGAGGTCTTCACCCACGGCTTGCGCGTCAGCCCGTGCTCCACCGCCTTCTTGGCCAGGAGCCCGGCGGCC
>DASUNK010000085.1:0-4614 GCA_036277195.1 Longimicrobiaceae bacterium
CACGTCGGCGTAGCCCGCGCCCTCGGTGCCGAGGTCGCGCACGGTGGTGAAGCCCGCCAGCAGCGTGGCGCGCGCGTGCACGGTGGCGCGCGCCACCCGCAGCGACTCGGACTCGCGCGCCACCTGGTCGTCCCACGAGCGCTGGTCGTACGGGTAGAGGAGCAGGTGCGAGTGGCCCTCGATGAGCCCGGGGAGGAGGGTGGCGCCGGGGAGCTCGATCACCCGCGCGCCGGGGGGCGTACCTACTCGCTCGGCCGGACCCACCGCCTCGATGCGCTCGCCGCGCACCAGCACCGTCCACCCCGCGTGCGCCTCGGCGCTCAGCCCGTCGAAGACGCGCTCGGGGCGCAGCAGGATGGGCCGCGGCGCCGGCTCCTGCGCGGCGAGCATGCACGGGACCACGGACAGCAGCAGCGCGGCCGCGGCGCGGAGGTGGAGGGGCATCGATTCGAAGGGATCAGGGCGACGTGGCGCCGCGGATGGCCTGCCGCAGGCGGTCGAGGAAGACGGGATCGGCCAGGAGGACGCGGAACCAGGGCGTGTAGCGGTCCGGGTGCGCCGCTGCGTCGCGCGCCACGTCGTCGAGCGTGGCCCAGCGCCAGTCGTCCGCCTCCGCCGGGTCGGGACGGGGCTCGCCGTCGCAGCGGCCCAGGAAGACGTGGTCGAACTCGTGCTCCACCAGCCCGCCGCCCACGTCCGCGCGGTAGGTGAAGGTGAAGGCGGGCGCGAGGTCGCACTCCAGCCCCATCTCCTCGCGCAGGCGCCGGCGCGCGGCCTCGGCGACGGGCTCGCCGGGGCGGGGGTGGCTGCAGCAGGTGTTGGTCCACTGCCCGCCGGAGTGGTACTTCCCCGCGGCGCGGCGCTGGAGGAGCACCTCGCCGCGCGCGTTCAGCACGAAGACGGAGACGGCGCGGTGCAGCCTGCCGCCGCCCTGGTGCGCGCGCAGCTTCTCCTCGGTGCCGACCTCGCGGTCGTCCTCGTCCACCAGCACCACCCGCTCTTCCATGCGCGCTCCTCGGTTCCCGGGGCGGATGATCGAATAACCACGGCGCGGCGGCGGGCGCAAGGCGGCTTCCAGCCCAGCGGTTGAAACCGCGGCAACAACTTCACGAAGTCCGCCTGCGCGGACTGCAGGGCCGCCGCCGCGACGAGCCGGACGGACCGGGACGGAGCCGTCGAACGACCCTCCCCCGGAACGGGGGGGGTGGCGAGCCTAGGCGAGCCGGGTGGGGGCCCCGCTGGAACTTTTCCCCTCCCGCCGACATACTTCGCTACGTCGCCCTCCGCGCTCTCCCTCACCAACCCGGCTCCACGCGCAATGGCTCTCCTCCGCGGGTCCGCCCTGGCCTGCGCCTGCCTGCTGGCGGCGCTCTCCGGTCCCGTCCCTGCCGCCGCGCCCGCCGCGGCCAACACCGCCCGCACCCCGGCCCCCGCCGTCCGCCCCGGGCTGGAGGTGCTGCTGCGCGACTCGCTCCACCTGGTGCGGGGGAAGCGCGTGGGCCTCATCACCAACCACACCGCCATCACCGCCGACGGGCGCAGCGCCATCGACGTCCTCCACCGCCACCCGCAGGTGCGGCTGGTGGCGCTCTACAGCCCCGAGCACGGCCTCAGCGGCCGCGTGGACGGCGGCGAGCGCATCGGCACCGGGCGCCACGCGCCCACCGGGCTCCCCGTCTTCTCCCTCTACGGCCGCACCGAGCGCCCCACGCCCGAGATGCTGCGCGGCATCGACGTCCTCCTCTTCGACATGCAGGACATCGGCGCCCGGCCGTACACCTACGTCTGGACGATGACCATGGCGATGGAGGAGGCGGCGCGGCACCGCATCCCCTTCGTGGTGCTCGACCGCCCGAACCCGATCACCGCGCGGGTGGAGGGGCCGCTGATGGCGCTGGAGATGCGCAACCGCGGCGTGCCCATCACCGGCTACTGGCCGGTGCCGCTCCGCCACGGCTTCACCGCCGGCGAGCTGGCGCGCTACGTCAACGCCGAGTTCCGCATCGGCGCGCGGCTGACCGTGGTGCCCGCCGAGGGGTGGCAGGGCGGCCGCTGGTTCGACGAGACCGGCCTCCCCTGGGTGAACCCCTCGCCCAACATCCGCAGCCTGGACGCGGCGCTCGCCTTCTCCGGGCTGGTGATGCTGGAGACCACCAACCTCTCGGTGGGGCGCGGCACGGCCACCCCCTTCGGCTACGTGGGCGCGCCCTACGTCGACGCCCCCGAGCTGCTGCGGCGGGTGCGCGCATACCGCCTCCCCGGGGTGGAGTTCGAGCCGGCCACCTTCACCCCGCGCGGCACCGAGTGGATGCAGTTCCGCAACCAGCTCTGCCGCGGCGTGCGGCTGCGCATCACCGACCGCGAGGCCTTCCGCCCGGTGCTGACCGCGCTGGTCTTCCTGGTGGAGATCCAGAAGATGCACCCGCGCAACCTGGGGATGGGCCCCATGCTGCAGATGCTCGGCAGCTCGTGGGCCCCCGCCGCCGTGCGCCGCGGCGACGATCCCCGCGACATCGAGCGCCGCTGGGAGCGCGAGCTGGCGCAGTGGCGCCGCACCGCCGACCGCTACCGGCTCTATCCATCTGGAGAGTGATACCGTAGCAGATTCAAAAAATTCTTGACCGGGCTCTCCCCCGGCTTATCTTGCGATCCGGAATCACCCGTTCCCCCTCGACAGGAGGAGACGTTTGCTCGCATCCGCGAACGACGCCGCCCGCCGCCGCAGCGGGAGCCCCAGCCGCGCCGCCGCCCTCGCGCTCTGCGCCCTGCTCCTCGGGGCCGCGCCCGCGGCGCCCCAGCAGACTCCCCCGGAAGTCGACGCCGCCGGAAAGCGCCTCCTGGGCGTCCGCGCCGACAGCGCGCAACTCGCCGCCGAAGCCGAGGCCGCCCGGAGCCAGCCCGCCGGCTCGGGCGCCTTCTGGCGCCGCCTCCGCGACGAGGCGCGCCGCTTCCGCGAGGCCAGCAGCGGCCCCTTCCACTTCGCCCTGCGCTACCGCATCTCGCTGGAACTGGCGCACACCATCCACGACGCCGCCCGTGCCGAGGGGATCGACCCCGAGCTCGCCTTCCGGCTGGTGAAGGCGGAGAGCGGCTTCAACCCCCGCGCCCGCAGCCGCGCCGGCGCGCTCGGCCTGGCGCAGCTCATGCCGCGCACCGCCCGCTGGCTCGACCGCGGGATGACCACCTCCGAGCGGGTGATGGACCCCCGGGCCAACCTGCACGCGGGCTTCCGCTACCTGCGCGGGCTCATCCGCAAGTACCGCGGCGACCTGCGCCTGGCCCTGCTGGCCTACAACCGCGGCGACGGCGCCGTGGACCGTGACCTGCGCCGCGGCCGCGACCCCGAGAACGGCTACACCCGCCGCGTCCTGGGCCAGGGCCTGGACCGCTACCGCGGCTCGGGGCTCGCCGAGCGCTGACCCCCCGTCCACCCGCACCGGAGAGCGCCTCCCCCGCCGGGAGGCGCTTTTCGCGGGCCGACCACTACATGAGCGGACACATCGTGCAGCCGGCGGCGGCAAGCGAGCCGCGCGCGCCTCCCCAGCGCCGCGGCGCGCACTATCTTCCCCGTGTGGACGCCTCTCCCCTGCGGCCGCACCCGGCGCGGAAATCTCCGTCCCGCCACGGCACCCGACACGAGCCCCTCCCGCCGCCCCGCTCGCCTCGCGAGGGCGGACGGCTGGACCGCGCCGACCTGCTGGCGGAGCTCCCCGGCGACGCCGGCCTCCTCCTCTGGCGGGTGGTGCGCGCGGTGGCGCTCTGGGCCGAGGACCCCCGTCCGGGCGCCTCCGGCACCCTCTTCGCGCCGGGGGCGGCGGCGCGGCTGCGCGCCCACCTGCAGCGCTCCGGCCTGGAGCCGCAGGCGCAGGCCGCCGTGGCCGAGATCGCCGCGTGGATGGACGACCCGTCCGGCCTCTCCGCCGACCAGCTGGTGCGCGTCTGCCGGGTGCTCAGCGCCTGGGCCGAGGAGCGCGGCTCGCTGGCGACGGCCTTCGAGTTCGCGCAGGCGGCCGCGTGGCTGGAGCCGGGCGCGGCCATGCCCGCGTACCTGGTGGGGCGGCTGGCCCGGCGGATGGGCGAGTACGCCCTGGCCGAGAGCTGGCTGCGCTACGCCCTGCACGCGGCGCGCGGCCAGCGCAACTGGCGGGCGTACACGCTGGCCTGGACCTCGATCGGCAACGTCTTCTGGGTGAAGGGGAACCTGGAGCGGGCGCGCGTCTGCCAGCTCCGGGCGCTCCGCTCCGCCCGCCGCCACTCGCTCCGGCAGAGCGAGGCCGAGGCGCTGCACGCGCTCTTCGTGGTGCTGGTGGCACTGGGCTGCCACGACGAGGCCGAGCAGCGCGGCCGCGAGGCCATGCGGGCGTACGGCCCCGAGCACCCCAAGCTCCCCCGCCTGCGCAACGACCTCTCGCACCTGCTGGTGCTGCGCGGCCGCTTCGCCGAGGCGCTGGAGACCGCCGACGACCTCCCGCGCCACTTCCGCAACCCCGCCGAGCGCATCGCCGTGCTGGGGCTGACGGCGCTGGCGGCCGGCGGCGCGGGCGACCGCGCGCGCTTCGCCCTGGCCGCCGCCGAGGTGGAGGCGCTGGCCGGCGCCGAAGCCTCGGCCGAGCA